>JANXLS010001074.1 GCA_025355035.1 Planctomycetota bacterium
GCCTGATCCTAATTTTGGTTCTCGGCGTGATCGAAACGGCCGGAAACGCGGCGCTGATCTATTGGATTGCGACGATGATTTTCAAGAATCTTGGCCGGGGAATGTATTAAATCATGCGGACTTTTCTGGGAACCGGCGGTGAGATTAAAAAATCGCGCGTCTTTCTCGACGCGGACTGCATCGAAGTCGAAGAGGAGCAATATGTCGACATCGTCCGGCACCGCGTGTATCTCGACGACATCGCGATGGTCACACGCAGCCGCCGCTTAGGGTGGACCTATCTGGCTCGCATGGGCGTTGCCGGTGGTATTTTTGGCATCATGGCATTGGGTTTCGCGCTAGGCAAAGAATACGCGACCGCGGCCATTTGCACGGTGCCGACGCTTGGCTTTGGCATTGCGTTCCTTTATCGGATTCTGACGAAGGTCGACGTCATTACGATCTTCGGGCGGCGCAAGCGCGTCGAGATTGCCTATATTCGAAAGAAGGAAAAGATCGCGCAGCATTTCGAGCAACTGGTGACCGCCATCCGCGAAAAAATCGCTGTGACTGCAGCGCGGATCGAACGCGAAAAACCAACGACTCCCGCGGCTGATCTGGGACCGATGCCTGAAGGACCGCCCGTGCTGGTGGAGGTTCCTCCCGCGCTGGAAACTCAGGCCGTGCCGATCGCGACCGACGAAACGGCGCTCGCGCAGCCCGTGGCGGTCGAGTCATTCCACGAGTTGCCGACGCCTCCGCCCGTCACTTCCCAACCGAATCCAGATTGATCGGAAACGGCGACGAAACAGCACCGGTCTTCCGGACGAAGTCTCGCGTCGGGAGGGCGTCTTTCGGAGACAAAAGCGGCTGGCTGGCAAAAACCGTGACGCCGTCAATCCAACGCGGCACAGCGCCCGCGCCCATCACGGCGGCAATCTTGAAGACGACGCTGCCGTCGTTCTGAGTCTCAATGATCCAGAACTCCTTCGGCCCAACAACTCCGGGGAGAGGAGAAATACTGAGCGCGCCGTCCGCGGATTTTTCGACAGTGGCGGTCATGAAAAGGGGACGGAAAAGCGCCCGGACTTCCAGCGCATCGCGAGCGCCATCCGACGCAGCGAGCGCCTGCCTTAAGGAGGATTGAACATCGGCGAGACCCTTTGCGATGACGTCGAGATTCTTGCGCACAGAGAGGTCCTGCGTCTTCCAAAACGAGACCTTTTCCGCGCTCAGATCGTTGATTTTTTTCACGAGTTGCGGAGGCAGATGCATTTCATTAACGCATTTCGCCTCGATCGCCACCAGCTGTTTCAGCAGCACGGCGCGAACGTACGGGTCAGCCCTTTTCGCGTCGTTGACGATCTGGAGGGCTTTCGGAAAAGTCGAAGCCCACACCGGCGCGTTCATTTCGTTCTCGATCAACTTCGATACATCCCGGGCGAGCAAAACATGCGGCGAGGTGCTGATTTTTCCAACGCTCGTTGCTGCGATTGTTTTCTTCTCGGGAGTCAGCGTTTCATCGAGGAAAACATCGACCTCGACGTTACCGTTCCCAACCGGCTTCAACTCCGCCGCGTCGTGCGTGTAGTACACGGACGTGCTGTCGCCAACGGTCAGGTTGAATTCATGCAGCTTTGCCAGCAGATCGTGTTTCAAAAGAGTGCGCAGCGACGAAACACGCTCTGCTCCGGTCGCCAGAAACTGCGCGCGAGCAGCGTACTTTTGCAGCGTCGCTCGATAGGGACTCTGAGCGTCGATCAGGGCTGGATGAACCGTCAACACATCGCAAAAATCCTCAAATGCTCGCGGCGAAG
>JANXLS010001082.1 GCA_025355035.1 Planctomycetota bacterium
GAAGGGAAATCGATCCATGAAGGTCATGAAGTTTGGCGGTACGTCCGTTGGCAGTCCCGATGCCATGAACCGTTGCGCAGAGTTGGTTGAGCGCGAAATCAAATTGAGCGGGAAGAATCCGATCATCGTTGTTTCGGCGCATTCCAAAGTAACGGACAAACTGCTCGACGCAGCCAAAAAGGCCGCGCGCAGTTCCTGCGAAGCAGACATCGACGCCGCCATGGAAACGATCGCCAACCGCCATTACGAAATTCTCGATGGACTCAAACTGCCGCGCTCGATCGCCGAGAAAAACCTCGCCGAACTGCGCGACCTGTTGCGGGGCATTCACTACGTTAAGGAAGTCACACCGCGGCTCTACGATTACGTGACGAGTTTCGGCGAACGCCTGTCTTCGAAATGTTTCGCTGCAATGCTCCGCGCGCGCGGGCACACGAACGCCGAAGCAATCAACGCCTACGATATGGGCTTTGTGACCGATTCCAAATTCATGAACGCTCGTCCGTTGCCGACAACGTACGACAGCATCGCCGAGGCCTACAAGCCCCACGCATCCAAGCTGTTGGTCGTGACCGGTTTCATCGGTAAGGACAAGAACGGCGACATCACGACTATCGGTCGATCCGGATCGGACTTCAGCGCCGCGATATTTGGTGCCGCGTTGAAGGTCGATGAGATTCAAGTCTGGAAAGACGTTCCCGGCGTGATGACATGCGATCCGTCGCTGATCAAGACGGCCCGTCCGCTCGCTCGCTTGAGCTTCGAAGAAGCGTCCGAACTGGCGTACTACGGCGCGGAAGTGCTGCACCCGTCCACGATGGTTCCTGCGGTGATGCGCGAGATTCCGGTCCGCGTCCTTCACACGTTCAATCCCGAAGCGCCCGGCACGACGATCACGACGAAGGCCGAAATCGATCCGAAGTACCCGATCAAGTGCATCGTCTATAAAGAAGACCAGGTCCTGATCAACGTCCGCAGCGAACGCATGCTGGGCATGGAAGGATTCATGGCGCGCCTCTTCGCGATCTTTGAACGCCACCACATCGTCATCGATATGATCACGACGAGCGAAGTCAGTGTCTCGTTGACGACGAACACGACCGACGAAGCGAAACTCAAAAGCCTGACGCATGATTTGGTCGATCTCGCAAGCAAAGTGGAAATACAGAAAGACAAATGTATTCTCGCCGTCGTCGGCGAAGGGATGAAACACTCCGTCGGCCTGGCCGCGCGAACCTTTAAAGCGGTTGCAAGTTCGGGAGTGAGTCTGCAGATGATTTCTCAGGGCGCAAGCGAAATCAACATCACGTTCCTGGTGAACAATTCCGAAATCCCGGCGGCATGTCACGCGCTGCACGCAGAGTTCTTTGGAGCGTAAAGAATATCGAAACTTGCGCGACTCGGTGGGATGAATAGGATCCGGTTATGAGTGCTGTCGCTGAAATCAAAACTGCCGCTGGTGGTTTGGTCGTCTCAAATCCCCGGCATCCTCGGGGGAGTACCCGTCTTTCGGGGAACTCGATTGCCCGTTCATACCCTCTATGACTATCTCTCTGACGGGCAGCAGTCGATTCCATTCGCCCAAGCGAATATAGAACACTTGGAGCACCGTGAGGATCGAAGCTATTTTCGTTCGATCAGTTTTTTCGCACCATCAATCACCCGATCCCACTGCATCGCCGGCCCAGGGTCGACTTTGTTGAGATCCAAATGATAGTGCCCGAGAATGCCCTGGTATTTCGCCAGGTCTTGGTCGTCTAATCGTTTTTCAAGCAGGTTGCCTTTTTCATCGCGCGGATAATCGCATTTTAATTTCGGAAAAATCGCGCAGAGCGTCGCCGTCAATTTGATCAGCGCGTGGTATTGCTGTGGCGTAAAATCGTATTGATGTAGCGGCTTGCCGTGAACGGTTCCGTCGATCAACTCGTTGCGGCTGGGATGCCCGACAAAATCCACCGTGCGAATGCCGTGCGTTCCCTTGCCGGGAATCGTCAGCGTTGGGATGCCGCTCGCGTCTTTCGTGTACCACTTATCAAGCGTGCCGACTTCGCCATCCGAATACGCACCGATGTTCGCAATCTCCACCCCGACCGAGCGCGAATTGGACGTCGTCGCATGCCAGGCGCGCTCTTTCAAATCGAGCGTTTGATAAATCGTTCCATCAACATCCAGCATGAAATGGACGCTGAGGCAGCGTTGGTCATGAAGCACTCTAAAGCATGTTTGACTGCATCCGGCCACGTCGTAGTGCAATACAAATTGATCGACTGCGCTTTGCAACAACGGCAAATCCCACCCTCCACCGCGAACGCGTTCAATCTCGCTTTTAGAGAGTGTGTCCTTACGCATGCCGTATCGGTTCGGCGAATTCAGCCCTTTATAAAGCTGATGCGCCGTCTCCCAATCCGAATTCGCAATAGGAGCAAAACGAGGTTCAACACGATAAGCATCGTACCCCCCTGGGTCCATCCAGAGCACGATTGGCGTTCCCGTATGAAAGAGCTGCCCGCACACCACAATTTCGTCGCCCGTCCGAACAAGCGGAAGGCCGGGGCGCGGTTCGGTAGAAACAGGCGGAGGGATACTCATCAACACAAAAAATACGGCAACCAACGCGAATGGAATGCAGAGTTCGCGGGTATAGCTGCGTGGAGATGGGGAGCGGGTCAAGAAGGGAGCTCGATTGCAAGTAAATTGGATATTTCCGTACGAAAAAGCGGAGCATCGATTGAAGCTGTTCCCCACTCGATCTTCCAATTGGTCGTCAAGTAACCATGAAGCACAAGATTACGATACGCAGCGCCGAATTTTTTGCATAGCTTCGCAATTTCCTCCAACGGGCAATTCAGCCGAACGAGGATGCGAGGGTCGACGGTGGGGGTGCTACAAATCCCGCTCATACAGGCACTAGTCTAAAAACATTCTTACAAAAAGCAACGCGCGCGATTTAACGCACGCGTTTTGAACCTTTAAACTTTGAACTGCCGTTAAACCGCCGGCGGCTTCTCAGCCGATTCGTCCGGCGCGCGACGAATGTCCGCGCCGAGACTCACCAGCTTCGCTTCGAAATTTTCGTAGCCGCGGTCGATATGGTAAATGCGACGAACTTCCGTTTCGCCTTCCGCAGCGAGGCCCGCCATCACCAACGCCGCGCCCGCGCGAAGATCGCTTGCCATCACCGGGGCACCCTGCAATTTTTCGACGCCGATCACCACGCACGTTTCATTGACGCGCAGAATCCGTGCGCCCATGCGCTGCAATTCGGCGACATGGTTCAATCGGTCCGGGTAAATTCCGTCGGTGAAAACGCTTGCTCCGTTGGCGAGGCACATCATCGCCATCATCTGTGCCTGTAAATCGGTCGGGAAGCCCGGATAGGGAAGCGTCGCGATTTCGACTTCCTTCAATCGGCCATTCGGCGAGACGCCGGCCACTTTGCAATTGCGGGTGAAACCCATTCGGGCTTCTCGGAACTTGTCAAACACCGCTTCGAGATGAATCGGGGCGATGTTGTTGACCACAACTTCGCCACCCGTGATCGCGCCTGCCATCAGCAGCGTCGCCGCTTCGATGCGATCCGGGATCACGTCGTGGGAGCAACCTTCAAGCGTCCGAACACCCTTGATGTGTATGCGATGGCTGCCCGCGCCTTCAATGCTCGCACCCATCGCATTCAGGAAATTCGCGAGGTCCACAACTTCTGGTTCGCACGCTGCATGTTCGATGACTGTCTGGCCTTCAGCCAGACTTGCCGCCATCATCACGTTGCCCGTTCCGAGCACCGACGATCCCGCCGGTCCGCCGAGATAAATATTCGCGCCCCTCAATTTTTTCGCGCGCGCAATGACGTAGCCGTGTTCGATTTCAATTTCAGCGCCGAGTGCTCGAAGTCCCTTCAGATGCAAATCGACCGGCCGGCTGCCGAACGCACATCCGCCCGGAAGCGACACTTTCGCGTAACCACGTCGCGCCAGCAACGGTCCGAGCACGCAGAAACTAGCGCGCATCATGCTGACCAATTCGTATGGAGCGAATGACTGATCGGGATTGACGACGCGCGTACTAATACGCCCTGTCGCTTCGCGCTCGATGGAGACGCCCAGCGTCTGCATGATTTTTGCGAGCACATCAACATCGGCCAATCGCGGCACGTCGCCCAGCGAACACGGACCATCCGCAAGAATCGTCGCGGCGATGATCGGCAACGCTGAATTCTTTGAACCGCTCGCCCGAACCTCGCCCTTTAAAGGCCGCCCGCCTTGAATGATAAACTTTTCCGCCGCCATTCCCCACCCCCTTGATTTGCTGCTGCGTACTTCGATGTATCGGCAGATCTTTGAGCGAAGTTTAGGGACAACACAAGTATGCGGCGGGAAATCAACGCATCGATTTCCCGCCGCCGTAAGTCTGTTTACTTTTTGTGGTCGTGCCCGTCATCCGCGAGCGTGACGTTGTACTTTTTTCCATCGGGAAGTACGACGACCACGCGGCCGTTCGGTTCTTCCTTCAACACGTCGTCGATCGCCTCCCACTTCGAGTCTTTACCCGTCATGACGATCTGTTTGTTGCCATCCTTCGTCTTTAAATTCAGCTTCAACGCTTCTTTGGGTGTGTAAGGCGTTTTCTGATCAGCCAGCAGACAATGGAGTGTCAACTTGCCGGCCTTTTCATCGTGAACGACTTCCACGTGATGGTCGTCCGCGTCGCCGACTTCGACGAGCGCGCCGCCGTTGGGTCCTTTGCCACCGTGCGCGTGCGCGGGCTTTTCCTCAGCACGTCCGCTCGCGCAATAGCCCAACGTGATCAGTCCCAAAATCGCGAGAAACAATTTCGCTTGTTTAGCCATGTGCAACATCTCCTTTTAGATCATGGATGGATGACGGCGCGTGCAATTCTTCCGCAAGTTCCTCGGCCGCCCGATCGAGGTGATGCGGTGCGGAGGCGATGCGTTCTGCCCCGCTCCTTCCAAAGACCCAGAACACTCCGGGTGTGACAATGAAATCCAGTAACGTGCTCGAAATCAATCCGCCCAAAATGACCGTGGCAACGGGATAGAGGATCTCGCGCCCCGGTTCATCCGGCTTCAACACCAGCGGAATCAGCGCGATGCCGCTGCACAGCGCTGTCATCAGCACCGGCACCATTCGCTCCTGCCCGGCGCGCACAATCATCGCCTCGCTGAACGGCTCCTTCTCCTCGCGCATGAGATGAATGTAGTGATCGATCAACAAAATCGAATTGCGCGCCGCGATACCGCCCAGCGAGATCAGGCCTACAAGCGTGGCGACGGTCATGGTTTGTTGCGACGCCACGATATACACAACCGCGCCGACGAAAGCCATCGGAATGCTCAGCAAGACTTGCAGACTGAGATTCACGGAATTGAAGTGCATGTACAGAATCAAGAACATCGCCACCAAAGCGACCAAGCTCAGCATTCCGATCAGGCGCGTGGCTTCGGCCTGGGCCTCGAACTGGCCGCTCACGCGGATCGAGTAGCCCGGCGTGGCCGCAAGTTTCTTTCGGATCGGTTCCAGAGCTTTTTCCACGTCAGCGACCACCTCGCCCAAAGAACGCCCAGCGACATTGTGTTGCACGACTGTCCTTCGTGAGACGTTTTCGCGGTTGATGTTATTCGGAGTTTTCGTCAGATTCACGTCGGCCACATCCGATAGCCGGATCGTTTCACCATTCGCGGCGCGCAATTGCAACGACCGCATGCTGGCCAGATCGTTGCGATTGCTTTCCGCAAGTCGCACAATGATGGGATAACTCACCTGCCCCGAGACCATGCGCGATATTTCTTCAGCGCCGCCGCCGAGTTCAACCAAATCGGAAATTTGCTTCACGGTTATTCCGTAGCGTTTCAAGGCGTCGCGATTGGGATTGACCGTGATTTGTTCGATCATGATTTGAGACTGCTTGTAGAGGTCTTTGATGCCCGGAATCGGTTTCAAGGCCTTTTCGATGTCATCTGCGGTCCTGCGCAAGATGTCCAGATCCGGGCCGAATACCTTGACCGCCACCTGCGCGTTGACTCCGGATAGTAAATGGCTGAGCAAATGCGACAGCGGCTGGTCGACTTCCGCGGCCGCCCCCGGAAATTCGATGGCCATCTTCGTACGGATTTCGTCTTTGATGTCTTCTACTTTTCGCCCAGCTGCCGGATCGTAGGTCACCATCACTTCAGAGGTGTTTACGCCTTCAGCATGTTCGTCTCCTTCGGCGCGTCCGGTTCGGCGTCCCACGTGTTTAACGCCTTTGACCTGGGTTAGTAATTTTTCAAGCCGCTGCCCGAATTGGTTGGATGTCTCCAGCCCCGTGTCGGGAGGGAGTATCAAATTCACTTGCGATACGCCTTCGTTGAGCGTCGGCAAGAATGCAGAGCCTTGAGTCGCCAGCAGCATCACGCCAAGAAAGACGCACGTGAACAAACCGGCCAGGATCGGCATCGGAAATCGCAGGCTGAAGCGAATCCCAAGCCCGGAAAGTTTTTTGAGCTGACGTACCATCCACGAGTCCTGAGCATTCGCCGCCGAAATGCTCTTGCCCAGCAGGTAGTAGCACAGCACCGGCGTCACTGTTAAAGAGACTACCAGGGATGCCAGCACGCTCACGATGTAGGCAATTCCAATGGGCGAGAACATTCGCCCTTCAAGTCCCGTCAGATAAAACAGCGGCAGATAAACGACAACGACCAGAAGCGTGCCGATCACGATCGGTTTTCGGACTTCGCTTGATGCATTGAAAATGACCAGCAACGTGTTGTGCGGTTTCGGGAGAGTTGCATTCTGGCGCAAACGGCGATAGACATTTTCCACGTCGACGATCGCATCGTCAACCAGAGCGCCGATGGCGACGGCAATTCCGCCCAGCGTCATGGTATTAATGGAGAGTCCAAACGCCGCGAAGATGATCGCGGTGATGGCGACGGAAAGCGGGATCGCGGTCAGCGTGATAAACGTGGTTCTAAAATTCATCAAGAAGAGAATCAAGATCACGACGACCAGCACCGCACCGTCGCGAACCGCGTCAAACACATTGTCTATCGCGCGATGAATGAAATCGGATTGCTGAAAAATATCGCCGATGATTTCGTAATCAGGCGGAAGCGTGGCTCTGATCTGGGCCAATTCTTTGTGAACGCGTTGGGTCAGAATCACCGTATCCACGCCGGGCTGTTTGAAGATCACCATGATCACGCCGGGTTTGCCGTTGATACCTGCATCACCGGTCTTGATTGCAGCCGGTCCGAATTCCACCTTCGCAACATCGCCGACCGTCACTGGACGAACGGGATCGGCTTTGACCACGGCGGATGCGACTTCGTTCTGAACAGCCACTCGACCCGTCACCGTGATGACCGGACCTTTCGCGCCGATGTTGAGGAACCCGCCCGAGGCGTTGATATTCGCCGCTGTGATCGCCTCAACGACTTCAGGAAGGGTCACGTCATAGATCCGCAATTTGTCGGATTCGACAGTGATCTGAAGCTGCCGGGGCGCGCCACCGCTGCTGACAACCTGAGCCAC
>JANXLS010001105.1 GCA_025355035.1 Planctomycetota bacterium
ACGAATCATCGTTTGCTTTCGATAATTGGAATTCAAAAGAAGTTCTCGCGAAGTATGGCGTGTGGGGCCCGCCCGCCATACACTACGCAGCACCCGAAAATCTAACCGGCAAAACCGTGGCATGGAAACGCGAACGCATTATCGCCACCGCCCTCCTCTTTCAGGGCATCTCCTATCAACATCATCACATCCCCGCATGGAATCCACCCGCCGATTGGCCTTGGAAAAAAGTCAGCCACGGTCAGAACGCGCCCGGCGTCGATTGCAGCAATTTCTCGTCCTTCGTCTACAACCTCGCCTTCGGCATCAAGCTCAACAGCGACGTCAAAATCCAATCCGGCCTGTCCCACGCAACACTCGCCGACGGCACTCAAGTTCCGCTTAAACGCATTGAAAAGCCAGCCTCGTACTCCGATTTCATCCGCGACATTCGCCCCGGCGATCTTCTCTTCATTCAAAACAACCAGAACGAAATCTCGCACGTCATCCTCTGGGTCGGTTCGCTCAGCCAAGCCCCCAACAATACCCCGCTAATCATCGACAGCACCGGCGGCGGCCACACCGATTCCAATGGCACACCCATCCCCGACGGCGTCAACCTCCGACCGTTCGAACCCAAATCGTGGTACTACAAAAGCTGCAGCCACATCCTGCGCGTTTTCAACGACGAATAAACGGCAGGGTGGAGCGCCGGCGGCGCGGAAACATCTAGCGATGCCGGCACGCACATCACTCCACGGTTTCCATTCCAAGAGCCAACAAGACGATACGCTTCTGGCTGAGCGTCCCAACGATTCTTCGGACGGGAAGCGGCGCAAGCTTGAGCAGCGTCGGAGTCATCAGAATTCCGTTGGCCAAAGCCCGCTTGGGTTCCATCAGCACATCCACAATTTCGATCTCATACTGATCGGTCAGATGCGTCCGGCATATTGCGTTCAGGTTGACAATCGCCTGATCGGAATTCTCCGTACCGTCCGCTACGAAAAGCTCAAACTTAAACGGCATGCCGTTACTCATTTCGAACCCGCTTTCCGCTGCGCCGACGCTGCCTTGCCACGAGTCATCGTCCGCTTTTTCGAGTGGTTCGAAGCGACAGCATTCAGGTCCGGCACGCGGCTTTTCAAAAGGGTTTTTTCAAATTCCTTGACAACGAGGGCGTTATGTTTGGCCTTGGCACGGGCGCCGGTAGCCTTCGCATCGTCGCTCGCTTCATCGGCTCCGCGCAGTTCGCGCATTCGGATGCGTCCGCGCGACAGTTCGCCCTCACGGCTTTCAGTGGTGCGGTCCAGAAGAGTCTTTTCAACCTGTTTGGCCAGAAGCTCTGTCTGCACCGCTTTCGCGCGGACTTCAAGGACGGCCTCTTCTGCATCAAGGCTGACGCGCTTGAGTTGACCAGCAACTTCGGCGATCTCATTCTTGACGCGCTCAGCGCTTTCTTTTTCCCAGCGCATCGCCCCCATGAGCACTTCGCCGCCCGCCGTGTAAATGTCGGCGAGGGAGACTCCCGTATCGCTGAGAATCAACTCGCGCACTTGATTCGAATGCGCCGTTCCGCGCGATTTGATGATCGATAGGCCGCGGTTGCGTTCCCCCGCCTGTACCAGATAATTGAGATGGATCCAGGTATCAGCCAGTGTCGAGATCTGTAACGGTGTTCCGCCATCCGATCGGGATCCACCTCCGGCAGCCCCGCCCATCTCGTCGAGCAGGCTGGTGCAGACCATGGTGATGCCATCGGCCTTCGTCCAGTCGATTAAACGCTCTGCAACGCCATGCGCCGTCAACTCATTGCCGGCTTTGGACAAAGTTGAAACGGGATCGATCACCAGGCATCGGGCTCGGTGCTCCAGAGCGAGCGCCTTGATGCGGACCAAGAGCGTCTCAGCGCTGCCCGTAATCGTTCGAGCCGAGATCAAGCGCAGCAGACCGCTTTTTGTAAAACGTTCCAGATTGATCCCCACGGACGTCAGGTTGCGAATCACCTCAGTGCCGTCGGAATCGAAACCGACGAACATCGTTCGTTCGCCGCGCATGCAGGCCGCTTCCGCGAACGCGCCGCTCAAGGTTGTTTTGGCGGTGCCGGGAACACCGGTAATCAGCACGCTGGCGCCGCGGAAGTAACCTCCACCCAACATGGTGTCCAGCCGCTTCACGCCGCTGGTCACGCGCTCGTTGGTCGCTTTGGCGTCCACTCGGCCCAACTTGCGGGAGATCGCGACATCGAATCCCGTCTTGCCGATAACAAAAGGCGACTCATTTTCATCGAAGCCGGAGCCGCGATACTTCTGAACGCGCAGATTGCGCTGTGACACGCCAAGTTCTACGCGATGGTTGAGTTCCACGGCGCAATCCACCATGAACTGCATGAACCCGAACGGTTGATTGCCAAGTGAACTGACCTCATCCCCGCCGGACTTTGCGGTGATGAGTCCCGTCAACTGGTGTGTCAACAACCATTCATTGATCCGGTAAATTTCACGTCGTTTCGCAGCTGCATCCGGAAGCAGCGCCAACAATACATCGATGGCATCGAATACGATTCGGCGTGCGCCCATTTCTTGAGCTTGAGCGCCCATTACCGCCAGCATTCCAGCGAGATCAAACGTCCCGGACTGAATCAGATCGGGTGAAGGCTGCGCATCCAGAAAATAGAGTTTGGATTTTTGCAACTCGCTCAGATTCCAGCCGAAGGTCTCGAAGTTGGCGATAATTCGCTTCGGTGTTTCTTCGAAAGCGACGAAGATGCCGGGTTCCCGGCATCTTTCCGCCCCATGGACGAGAAACTGCACCGCGAAAATGGTTTTTCCAGAACCAGGACCGCCGATCAGCAGTGTCGTTCGACCGCCGGGCAGCCCGCCTCCAGTGATTTCGTCAAAGCCCAGGATCCCGGTGGGGATCTTCGAAGGATTCAATTCGGTTTGTTTGCTTGATTTCATAGGTACGCTTTCGTGCGCCATGTCGCGCATCCTTTAATGGAGAGTAACGCGCGCGGGTTTGCCTCGAACTGCGGCTCCGGTTCGCATGATCAGCAAAGTTGAACAGAGGCATTTAATGTTAAACTTTATCACGAGCACCGCAACGGCGCAATGCTCG
>JANXLS010001111.1 GCA_025355035.1 Planctomycetota bacterium
GGATTCGATGCGCACGCTGCAATGGCCGGCGGTGTGGCCTCCGGTGCGAAAGAGGGTCACGCCGGGAGTCGGTTCGCAGTGGTCGTCGAAGATGTCCCAGCTTTTTTCGGCGTCGATCGGCGTGAGGTTTTCCTGCAAGTAAGTGCCGCGTTGAATTTCGTTGGGACGGTGAGCGATGTCGAGTTCGCGGCGTTCAACGAGGTGTCTGGCGTTGACGAAGACGGGTTCCAATTCGCCGCGTGAGTTGAATTGGGTATTCCAACCGGCGTGGTCGAGATGCAGGTGGGTATGAAGAAGGAGTGTGATGTCGGAGGGTTTTACGCCGATGGCGGCGAGTTCGTCGATCAGGCGCGGACGGGGATCGATGGCGTAGATGGCTCGCTGCTTTTCGTTCCACTTCCGGCCGAGGCCGCAGTCGATCAGGATGATGTGTTTGCCGGTGCGGATCAGCGGGCAGTGGCAGGCGAGGGTGATGCGGTTGCGGTCGTCGGCGGTTCGTTCGTTGGACCAAAGCGGCTTGGGGACGATGCCGAACATCGCTCCGCCGTCGAGTTTGAATTCACCATCGGTGAGCAAGTCGAGTTGGAAGTCGCCGAAATCCATGAAACGATCCTTTCGAGCCGGGCGCTCTGCTTTAGATGAGATGTGTTTTAACGTGGGGCGGGATGCGGTGCAATGGAATATGGGTGGGCGATAGACGTATTGCAATGATTTATCCATTCAAATCCGAGCTAACGACCGAAAAATGAAAAAAAATTTGAAAAAGTCTAAAGTTCGAGGTCGTCATGTATCGGTCATTCTTAAATGATATAATATTTCTATTTTTCGCTGCTTGCGGCTCGATTGCTTTAAACAAAACTAGAATCGATGAAGCGATAAAGCACCAGAATATATGGTATTGTGTCAAAAAATGTGATTTGAGCGAATGTACCCAAAGGATGGGTTTGAATTATGAAGGAAATGATATATCAATTTCATAAATGCACCTGTGTACCTAACTGCGTGCAGAAAAATGCACGTGTGATCTCAAACTATCAACCAAAAATTTGACAGACGCGATTGCTGGGCTATAGTTGAGGAGTGTAGTGCACATGTGCAATCACATGTAGAATCTCTGGATATCCGGAGAACGTTTAAGGCATAAAATTGAGGAGACAAAGGATCATGACACAGGCGAAGTTTATGACTCGGGTCGGTCTATCGGTCGTTTTTGCGGTTTGTATGATGGGTGAAAGAACGTCGGTTTGGGCGCTAGACGGGGCGGATTTGACGGTCACTGTCACGGACGGGTTGACAGCTG
>JANXLS010000867.1 GCA_025355035.1 Planctomycetota bacterium
CTTCACGATGGAGTAGTTTTTTTTAACGCACAGTCGCAAAGGACCGCTAGAGCGCAAAGATTTCACGAGTGAAAGATGGATTCCAATTGCGTTAAAGTTAAAACACAATCCCGGAGTTTAAAAACGCCTCAGCGATAGCGAGGTCTTCAGGTTGAGTGACTTTGAAATTCGACGAACTCGATTCCACCAACGCCACTGGGTGATTGAAATGTTCGCAGATTGAAGCGTCATCCGTCATCTCGATTTCAGACGACGAGCGCGTCAATTTTTCGAAGGAATCCAGGATCAACGCCCGGCGAAAAACCTGGGGCGTCTGAGCTTGCCATAACCCCGCGCGCGGGACGGTCGTCTCAATCACCGCTGACGCTGACGACCGTTCTTTCTTGATCGTGTCCCGAACGCGGCAAGCCAGTATAGCCCCGCCAAGCTCCGCCGCTTTCGCGCACACGTCGAGCAACGCCTGTTTCTGAGGAAAGGGGCGCGCCGCGTCGTGAATCAAAACGAGTTCCGCGTCGGGGCGCGTCGCCTTCAATCCATTGAACACTGAATCCTGGCGCCGCGCTCCGCCATCCGCCGTATCGACCTTCACGCGCCGGGGCAATTCCGCAAGTCGCGCGATATCCAACGCCATCGCGCGATCGTCCGGGCGCGTGACCAGCACTATTTGCTTGAGCTGCGGCAACCGGGCCAGTGCGGCAAGCGTCCACGCCAGAATCGGCTTGCCGCGCAAAATCAAATACGGCTTCCGCACTTTTCCGCCCATGCGCGTCGACGTTCCGGCCGCGCAGACAATGGCCGCGTACGGACCGATTGCTGTCAGTTTCGTTTTCATGCGTTACGCTTTCGAAAAATTGGCGAGAATGGAAAGGCCGGCGCGTTGGCTTTTTTCAGGATGGAATTGCACTCCCATCACATTTCCGCGCCCCGCGCTCGCACAGAATTCGCCGCCATAATCGCTGTAGGCAAGCACATCTGCCGGATCGTCGGGCTGAGCGTAAAAGCTGTGGACGAAGTACACGTGTGTTCCGACTGGCAGCCCGGCAAAGAGCGCATGGCGCTTCGAATCGTCCGGATAACTCAGCGCGTTCCAGCCGATCTGCGGAACTTTCAGCCCGCTTGAACTGCCGAACTCCTCGCCGCTGAATTTCTTGACGATGCCTTTAATCAGTCCCAGCCCCGGCACGCCAGGCGCTTCCTCACTGCCGTCAAACAGCATTTGCATCCCGACGCAAATTCCCAACAGTGGTTTGCCGGCGTGAACTTCTTTCAGTAACGGCTCAACGAATTCATGCTCGTACAGCCGCTCCATGCATTCGCCGAAAGCGCCAACGCCAGGCAATACGATCTTCCGGGCAGACATCAACTCCGCCGGGTCCTTTGTTAGCGCCGCGTCGAATCCCAAATGCTGAAACGCCTTTTCCGCGCTCCGCAAATTCCCAACGCCATAATCGATAATCGCAATGTCCATGCGCTTACTTTAACCGATCTTTACTCAAAAATGTAGCACCGTGAAGCAAATTTCTGTCCGCGGAATCCGCGAAAATCTCTTGCAAAGACGCAATGGCGCAACGAAGAAAAAGTAAACCGCTTAAGTGTACCAAATCATGATAGAACCGACTGATTCCTTACTTTTTTAGCCCTTCCGTTCTTGCTGTTCTTTGCGCCTTTGCGTCTTTGCGAGAGAAAAATATCAAGACGACCAATCCAGCACAACCTTCCCACAATTCCCCGACAGCATCGCGTCAAACCCTTTCTGAAAATCGGTGTAATGGAACCGATGCGTGATCACCGGCGCGATGTTCAGACCACTCTGCAGCATAACCGTCATTTTGTACCACGTCTCATACATCTCGCGGCCATAGATGCCTTTGATCGTGAGCATATTGAAGATCACAAGGTTCCAGTCGATCGCCATCTCTTTTTCGGGGATGCCCAGCATTGCGATCTTCCCGCCGTGAGCCATGTTCGGGAGCATCGAATTGAACGCGATCGGACTTCCCGACATCTCCAGCCCCACGTCGAAACCTTCGCGCATCCCCAGTTTCTTCTGCGCTTCAGCCAGCGGCGTTTCGCGCGGATCGATCGCCAGTGTCGCGCCCATCTTTCGCGCCAAATCCAAGCGATATGGATTCAGATCCGTGACGACCACAAACCGCGCCCCAGCGTGCCGAGCCACCGCCGCAGCCATCACCCCAATCGGCCCGGCTCCGGTAATCAACACGTCTTCGCCCAGTAAATCGAAACTCAACGCCGTATGCACCGCGTTTCCAAACGGATCGAAAATCGACGCCACATCCGCATCGATCCCCGGCGCGTGATGCCACACGTTGCTCATCGGCAGCGAAATGTACTCCGCAAACGCACCCGGGCGATTGACGCCCACACCCTTCGTGTGGGCACACAAATGCCGCCGTCCCGCCAGACAATTGCGACACCGCCCGCAGACCACATGCCCTTCCCCGCTGACAATTTCGCCCGGCTGAAAATCGCTGACATTCGCACCCGTCTGCACAACTTCGCCAACAAATTCATGCCCCACTGCCATCGGCACCGGAATCGTCTTCTGCGCCCATGCGTCCCATTTGTAGATGTGAACATCCGTGCCGCAAATCCCTGTCTTGCGGATCTGAATCAACACATCATTAAGCCCCACTTCCGGCTCGGGAATATCCTCCAACCACATCCCCACAGTCGCTTCCCGTTTAACGAGCGCTTTCATATCGACTCCTTAAGAATACAATGGCCAGTCTTGCGTCACCGAGTCACCTCAGACTACTTTATCCCAACGAAAAATCCAAACTGTTGGCAGCAGTTTGCGCATTAGCAGAACATTCCTGCGCAAATCGAAAGTGATCGATTCGATTTTCGTGGCGAATGGTTCGAGTTGTGAAGACAATTTTTTGCCTGGTGCCAAAGTACGATACTCCGCTCCTGTTGATCCACCCCTCGCAAACCGCCTGATCCCTTATGAACATATTCCGTTGCCTAGCCGCACATTCGTTTTAGAGTGATTGAAGCACTCGGAGAAATTCTACCATGCCAGAAGTATTAGATCGGCCGCACGTGTCAAAGCGTACCGCTCCGCCGCGACCACACGCCGTGCCCCGCTCTTGCATCCTCATTTTTCTCGTCGCAGCCGCCAGCGTTTCCTCAGTAGTCCACGCGGCCGACGACCTTCTGACGCTATCCATCCCTGCGCGCGTCCATCTCCTCCAATCCGAAAAAGATCCGGCGCTTCACACAACACTCACCGAGGACGATGTGAAACGCGTCCTCAACAAAGTGAACTCGATCGTCTGGTCCCAGGCAAAAGTCCACATCGAATTGGAATCGATCCGCAAAACGACAGCAATAAACGATACGAACGTGACGAAAGACGCGACCTATAAATGGGTTGTCGCCTCCGCACCGAAAGACAGTTTGCTCAAGAATGGCTTGAACATTTTCTACGTCAAAGATCTCACCGACAACGGTTTTTACAACAATGCCACCGGCCTGATTTTCGTGAAAGACACCGCTAAACTCATGGAAGTGCCGGGCGGTATCGACGAACCCCTCCCCCGCGTCACATCGCACGAAATCGGCCACGCCCTCGGACTTCAGCATCGTCAGGACCTGACCAATCTGATGGCATCCAAAAAATCCGGATACTTGCTGAATGCCGAGGAGATTGGCATTGCCCGCAAAACCGCACTCGAAAAATTCTCCCTCGCTAAATAGCAGGAACTGTGGGACTGTAACATTTGAGTTATTTTCGTCGCTGAATGCCGAAACCTACTGAAGGGGGAATTCTGGAGGTGAACGATGGCTCGGCGATCTGTTTCCGCGGCGGCGTTGGCGCAGGCACAGGACTTGGTTCCGTTTTTGGCGGAGATGATCGAACAGCGCGATCCCTGCCTGGATGGTTTGGATTTCAATCAGATTGAAGCCAACTCCGCCGCCATTGGCGATTGTTTGGCGCGTGCGTTGATGAAGCGGGCGCTGCATCAACAGGGCGGGGCGACGGCGGCGGATGAGTTGCAAGCGCGGCGTCTTGCCGTGGAACGGGCCGCGCCCAAACTCCGTCGCAAGCACAACGCCGAGGACTTGCAGATCAAGCGCATGAAGGACAAGCGCCGCACACTTAAAACGGTTCGCGGCGAAGTGGAATGCGCCCGCACCTACCTGTACTTTCCGGAACTTCAATCCGGGATTTTTCCCCCTCGATGAACGGCTGCATTTGCCCGCCGAAAGCCTGACGCCGCGCGTGCAGCGCGAGGTGCTGGAGGAACTGGCGGACGACGATTACCGCGAC
>JANXLS010001171.1 GCA_025355035.1 Planctomycetota bacterium
GGAACCGGCTATTTGGAAATCACGGGTAAAAATCTCGGCGGACGGATGTAGCGATTATTATTGCTCATTGTCCGGATTGTCTTTGAATCCCATTTCAGCGCGCTTTTTTTGGTACGCATCGCGGCGGTTGATTTCATATTCAAAGAGTTTCTTGAATTCCTGGACGTTCGACGGCAATTCACCGGGTGGATTCGCGATCAATTCGTTGGCGCCATCGCGCAATGCCAGGAGAATGTCGCGTCGTACGACACTAACGCCGTTGTATATATTGTCCTGCGTGTGCTCGGGTGGAAGTTGAAGATTGCGCGGCGCATTGTAGCCGACTAGGAGCGGCAGGATCGATTCGGGGTTCCAACGCAGCGTTTCTCGGAAGGCTGCTTTTGCTTCGTTCGGTTGTTTCAAGCGCGAGTACGCGACGCCCATGAACGCGTTTGACGTGGCGCGGTAGTCGGCGGAGAGTTCGATGGCGAATCCCAGCGAATGTTCGTCCTTTAAACGCAGAGCGAGTTTCAGGTCGTTGACGGCGTTCTGGAATTCGCCCAATTCAAGATGGCCGATGCCGAGAGGCAAATACAATTGGTCGGCCCACGAATGCAGGACGAGGGATTTTTGCAACATCGGTGCGGCTTCGGTGGCCTGGCCGATTTTGATGAGGAATTCCGCGTAGGTCATAGCGAGGTCCGGATCCCAAGCGGTGCGATTCAAGCCGCTTTCGTAAACGGCTTTGATCGCGTTCAGCGATTTGTAATCCTGACGGTCGTTTTTGAAAAAACGCTGCAATTGAATTTCGGCAAGGCGCGAATAGGAGAGATGGAAGCACTTCACGTCAACCGCTTCGTCGGGACGAAATGCGCCGCGCTTGGACATGTCTTCGCCTATTGCGATGGCTCGGATGAACGCCGCTTCGGCTTCGTCGGTCTTGTGAATGGCATCAGCTGAAACGCCGAAATTATACAACACGCGCATTTTGTCCGGCGATTTGTCCATCGCGGATTTCCACAATCGATAGGGGTCTCCCCACTCGGTGTTGCGCAGTGTCGTAAAGGCCGCGAACGGCCCGGCGAAACAAAATGCGAGAATGATCGTCCACAATCCGGCTTCTTGCGCGACATGCGGAGAAGGGACGGACGATTTCGACGAAACAGGAACTGCGCCCATTTTTCGGGCCAAACCCATCGCGATACCGGCGGCAAGCCATGCGAGCACACAGGCTCCACCCGCGGATGTCAGATAGAAATTGCGTTCGCTGACGACGTCACCTTTTTCGATGACGGTGTTTGTGGGTGCCAATGTGAGCAGTGCGAGGAGGATTCCGAACGAGGCGATCCAGCCGCGAAACGCGCCTACGATTCCGAACAGAATGAGCGCCAGAATAATGCCGCCGCCGAGCATCGTGCGTGGATCGCTGGGATCGGTGATCGTGGGGAATTGGTGATCGATGTTTAGATTCTGGGTGATATTGAAATCGGGCTTTGTGATGATGCTGATGGGGAACACGGCGCGCGACAAAATTTGCGGAACGGCGTTCGCCTGGGTGCAGATACTCCGGACGTAGGAACTGCCTTGGTAGCCGGTCATCGCGCCGATCGTTCGCGAATAGGCGTAAGGGAACGCAAGTACCGCAGCGGCACCCAGTCCGGTAATGACGAAAACGAACGCCCATTCGGCGCTGATGCGGTTTTGGAAAAAGGCTCGCATTTTCGACGTGTGAACGGTTTCGTTTGCGGGCGGACTCCCGAGCAAACCGCCGAGCGTCAAGGCTCCGATGGCAAGCGGAACGGCGATCCATAAGCAGCCGTCGTAGCGGCCAGCGGCTCCCCAAGCGAACGCGGCGAGAGCGGGAATGATTCCGACGAGCAATCCCAGCGACAGCGTTGGCGAAGTGCCCCGTCGAAAAAAGCAAAAGTAAACGAGGACGATTGCACCGGGGTAAGTGAGGTGGCTTTCTTTCGTCAGGACGGCGCATGCTCCGAAAGTGAGCGACAGTAATGCAGGCCAGAACCACGAGGGCCAACGCGGCGAAGTCGACGAACTGGACTGCACGATTTTTAGAGAAGAGCCAAACCCCATGCGTTCGAACGTGATCGCCGCGCAATACAATCCGAGCAGGTAGAACATTCCGCCCATGCCATTGTCGCGCCCGGAGATGTAGGTCACGGCTTCGGTGGCGAGCGGATGTGCGGCGAAAATCGCTGCGGCGGCGAACGGGCGCATATCGGTTTCGGCGATTTCGCCCCTCGAATTTCGCGATGCTCGCAATGAACGACGGAGCAAACCGTACAGCGCGAGCGCTGCGATGAAGTGGCAGGCGATGTTCCAACCGCGGAAGAAACGGACGTCGGGCCGGTCGGGTTTGGCGGGATCGAAATTTCCGAATTTCTTTCCGAGTGCGTAACTGATCGCGTTCGAATACCACCAAATTTTACGATGGGCTGTGATCGTGATTTGATTGACTGTGCTGAGCGAGCGGATGGCTGTGTTTCGCAGAATGTACTCCGGATCGTCGAAATGATACGGCGCATTGAGGCTCTTGGAGTACGCGAGCAAGACGATGGCGAGGATCGCTGCGACATGCAGAACTGGTTGTGCGAACCATGCTCGGCGCGGGACGCCGAGGAACCGGTTCCAAGCAATCGCAGCAGCAAATTGAATGTTGGCCCAGCCGATGCGTTTCCAGAGTTTGATGGGGTCCTGAATTAAACGATAGAACCATTCCATGCCTGCGGCTTGGACAAATTGCGGTGCGCGCTTTTTTTCGCCAGCGAGAATGTCGGCGTATCCTCCCGCCGCGAGTCCAACGACTCCAGCGGTGTGGCAGCAGCGCGCGAGAAATATTTCCTTGTCGGGCGAAGGTCGCGCGACGATGAGAAGATTGAATTTTTCGTTGCGCAATCTGGCGATGATCGCGTCTTCATCCGCCGCGCTTTGGTTGTAACCGTGTTGGCCATCGACGATCGCCAGGTACGGAAAGCGTGAGCGGACGTTGGCGACGGCTGCAGCGTTCACATCGGCGGAGGCACCGTAAATGAAGACAGCCCATTTGCGAAGGTTGCCTTCTTCCAGCAAGCGTTCGCAGATGTCCGGAATGGCAATGCGGTCGCCGCAGGGAACGCCCAGCGTCCGAGCGCCCCAGACAAAGCCTTTACCGTCGGGGATCAACACGTCAGCTTGCAGGAATGCCTCGCGCAGGGCGGCGTCTTTTCCCATCGCGGTCGCGTAAGGCGCGGAAATGCCGACCACGGATTGGCCGTTGCGACTCTCGGCGCATTGAAGGAGGTAGTCGACGAATTGTTCGGGCGAAGCAATATCGACGGCTGCATTCAAAACGGCTCGGCGATCAAACGGCGCGGCCGATTCGGGCGTGGCGGCATAGATGCCGCTGGGGCTGAGGTCGAGCGACGGGTGCTCGGGTGCGGGGCTTGGCGGTTGCGGGTCGTCCAAAGGGATGTCATCCGCGCGTAGTGAAGCGGAACGCGATGGTCAAAGACGTGTCTGAAAACAGGCGCGAATAATACCACAAGTTTGCGGGGGGAAAAGCGCGTCCGAGATAGTTTTACTTTCAAAAAACGTGAAGATACATTTTAAGTACTCAGTCTTTAACTATATGAATTTCGCGAAAAAACGATTCCATTTTCACCTACTGACTGTGGTCGTGTTAATAGTTTTGATTGGAAATTTTCTGGGACTGAATCTAGTCCCGCGAATGCACACCGAATCGATTGAAATGTACAATATGAATATCGGAGTTGAAAAAGTAACGATTGAATTAAAAACGTGGGGATGGCCGTGGGTTGCTGCCAGGCAGTTTCCAAAAGTGATGTGCCTTGAATATTACGGAATCGGAGTTCGCTACGACTATGTCTTGATGTTGCTCGACGGACTGTGTTTTGTATCGATATCGCTCGGTATGAGGTTTTTATGCGAATCGTCTTTTCGACCTAAAAGTCGAAACGGCTAAAGATTCAATCCATGTCCTCGCTTCGCTGCATTCACAACGTTCCGTAGTAACATCGTCACAGTCATTGGGCCAACGCCACCGGGGAC
The DNA here is from genome assembly GCA_025355035.1 of Planctomycetota bacterium. Taxonomy (GTDB): domain Bacteria; phylum Planctomycetota; class SZUA-567; order H5-PLA8; family H5-PLA8; genus JANXLS01. The sequence goes on from JANXLS010001171.1 coordinate 4,045, forward strand.
GGGGGTGATCCAGGCGACTTTTTCAGCGACGGGGTCGTAGTCGACGTCGCCCACGGTTTTGAAGGCGGGTTTGCCTTTTTCGGTGAGCGCTTGTTTGCCGTCGGGGCCGGGGACAGGGACGCGGTTGACGCCGACGTCGATGACCATCGCGCCTTCTTTCACCATGTCGGCTTTGACCAGACCGGCTTTGCCGACGGCGACGATCAGCACGTCGGCTCGGCGCGTGTGCAGCGCGAGATCGCGCGTGGCGATGTGGCAAGTGGTGACGGTGCAGAAATCGTGGAGCATCATCAGACTGACGGGCTTGCCCACGATTTGACTGTGGCCGACGACGGTGCATTCGAGTCCGCGCAGATCGACGTTCGTCGATTTGATCAACTGATACGCGGCCATCGCGGTGCACGGCGCGTGATGCGCGATGCCGTAAACCAGCAATCCGAGATTGACGGGATGAACGCCCTCGGCGTCTTTGTTGGGATCAATTGCGCGTTGGGCGATGAAGGTATTGAGGCGCGACGGCAGCGGTAGTTCGAGGATGATGCCGGTGATTTCGGGTGACGCGTTCAGTTCGTGAATTTTGTGCTGAAGTGCGGTCTGGCTGATCGTGTCGGGGAGTTGGACCATGTGGAATTCGATGCCCAACGATGCGCAGAGTTTTTTCTGGCTGTTGACATACATCTGCGATTCGGGTTTGGCACCGACTTGCACACAGGCCAGCGACACGAACTTGCCTTCCGCGCGCAGGGCGGCTGCATCCCGCGCGATCTCAGCGCGGATCGTGTTTGCCAATGTAGTTCCTTCGATAATTTTTGCACTCATGATGTGTACTTTTTAACGCAAAGGCGCGAAGACGCAAAGGCGCAAAGAATGAGAGATGAAAAAAATTAGACGCAGGCTTTGAAAACGATGTGCGTTCGGATTGCGATGGAGGAATCGGCGTTTAACCGGTCTTCCAAGTATTTTAGATCGTCGGGATCGTCCACGTCGCGCCACGTTTGGCCCAGCGAAACGGTAGTTATACCGCAGCGCTTTAATTGAACGATCTGATCGTTGGCGGTTGTCACTGTGGACCAGGCGATGTTGTCGAAAACAGTGTCCAATACGTCATGCGGAAGTGCGAGCAGTACGTAACCGCCATCGTGTGCGGGTGTCAAATAGGCTGTGCGGTTTTGCGCGTGATGCGCGCCGGATTCGATCTCGTGTAAAGGCAAATCGGGCGCGTCGGCTCCGATGAAAATGAAGGGGCCGCTGTGCGTTTGCCGAACATCTGCGAGGGCGTTTGTGAGCCGTTGGCCCAAGCCTTCGCCGCGCTGCGCGACGAAATCGAAGCGCTCGGCGAAGGCTGGAACATTTGCGAGCAGTTCGCAGAACGCAGCCTTTGCGTCGGGCGGATCGAAGCACAACACGCAACGGATGTGTGGATTAAGATTTCGCGCGATGCGCTCGGTGAGATCGAGCAAAAACGATTCGGCCAGAAGCGCCGCCGTCTCGGCATTGACGGCGGGGATCAACCGTGTTTTGACTTTGCCGGGCGTGGGGTATTTGGCGAATAAAATGAGGGTGCCATTACCGCTCATCAACAGCACTTTCCGGCGCTGGGGCCGTGATCGTGGTCGCAGCAATCGTGGTCAGCGGGGCCGCATTTGCTTTGCTTGGGATTACGGAGCGCGTTTGCCTGCGCTTCGAATGGGAAGGCCATCTGTTGGTCGATCGGATCCAGCGGTTCGAGGCCGACGACGTCGTTTTCGTAGGGTTGGTGGGATAGCGTTGCGAATGTTCGGCTGCCGACGGCCATGCGCATGCCTCGGCGAAGCACGGTGCCGTCGTCGGCCATGACTTGCTTCCACGGGCCGCGATAGATTGCGGCTTGATTGAGCTCTTTGTTGGCGAACGCGGGCGGTTTGAGCGCGACGACGGTGGCCGCTCGGAATTCGATGCCTTCGACGACCTGCCACGGGCGTTCGTCGCGCTTATCGAGCGTGATCCCGCCGAAGCCGGCGTTTTCGAACGCGAGCAGAAAGCGATCTTCGCGGAACGCGCCGCTGATGCAGCCGCTCCAGAGTTCGGGATCGTTGGCCATGCGCGCGGGGACGTCTTCGTCGCTGACGATGTCGCTGATCGCCGCGCGACCGCCAGGTTTGAGCACTCGGAAGATTTCAGCAAAGAGCTTTGCTTTGTCTTCGGGTTTGACGAGATTCAAGACGCAATTCGAAACGACGAGGTCGATGGAATTGCTGGGAATGAGAGGGCGATCCGCGCGCAATTTTGCGCAGACGGCGTCGAAGCGTTGAAGATCGTCGAGGGACTTGAGGGGTTCGCCCGCAAGGAATTCTTCGACGAGCGAGTAATCGAGGGTGAGGTCCTGAATCTTGCCCTTCTTGAATTCAACGTTGGCATAACCGAGTTTTTCGGCGACGGCCTTGCGGTGGCGGACGGCGAGGTCAAGCATGTCGTCGTTCCAATCGACGCCAATCACCTGTCCTGTTGGCCCCGCGAGTTTCGCGGCGATGTAGCAAATCTTTCCGCCACCGGAACCGAGATCGAGGACGGTATCGCCCGGGCGCACAAAGCGGCTAGGGTCGCCGCAGCCGTAATCACGTTCGATGATCTCCTGCGGAATGTGATCGAGGAGCGATTTGTCGAACGAGACGGCGCAGCACAGCGTTTCTTCGCGGGCCTGCGCACCTTTGGAGTAGCGGTCTTTGACGGCGGATTCGTGATCAAGCATGGGAGGTCGTTTCCAAAAAAGTAGAGAGCCTGTTGCACGCGTAGCTTCGCATCGAACGCTTGGATGGCAAACGAAAATTGCAATGGAACGCCTTGAAGTCAGTTTGATTTCAGTAGGTTGGAGATGCAAATTGTGAAAGGGCTGAATTATGACGTGGCAAGATGTTTTGGACGACAAATCGCCGCCAAACACCTTTTTGCGAGCACCTGAAATATGTGTCGAAATCGTCTCCCCTTCAAATACGAAAGTTGAGACCGAGCGCAAACACGATTTGTATTTCGCGAAAGGCGCGAAAGAAGTTTGGATTTGCGACGGACAGAGATGGGGCACATTTTTCGACACATCCGGCGAATTAAAAAAACGAAACTCTTCCCGAAATCCCCAGCGCAACTCGACTGAGTTACGCCTTCACTTCCACGCCCATCGGCGCCATGATGACCGTCTTGGCAAGATCGATTTTCGTGCCGCGTTCATGCAACGACAGACGCAACGAGTTCAACACGACGATCATCGAACTGGCGGCCATGGCGGCAGCGCCTACGGATGGGAGGAGTTTGTTGAAGAATGCCATGGGCAGCATGACGGCGGTGAATGTCAGGGCGATCCACAGGTTTTGGCGGATGATGCGTTCGGCGACGCGGGCGGATTTCAGCACGGCTGGTACGCCTCGGACGTCGCCGGAGACGAGGACGATTTGGGCGGAGTCGACGGCGGCTTCGGCCCCGGCTCCGAGCGCGATGCCGACATCGGCTGCGGCGAAG
>JANXLS010001192.1 GCA_025355035.1 Planctomycetota bacterium
ATCAAGCCCGGCTACTTCCTCGGCATCACGCCCGCAGCCGATCCGACAAAGCCCACGCCGACCAAGCGCGATCCTCCAATCTGCTGGATGCCCTATCACCTCGACAATGCATCCGGCGGAGAACTTTTTGTAAACAGCAAATTGTGGGGGCCGTTTGAAAATGAATTGTTGCACTTGTCGTACGGCAAATCGGCGCTCTTCCACGTGATGACCGAACGCATCAATGGGCAGATTCAAGGCGGCGTTTCGAAGTTCCCGCTTCAATTCGGCAGCGGAATTATCCGCGGAAAATTCAACCCGCTCGATGGGCAACTCTACGTCTGTGGATTAAAAGCCTGGGATACGAACGCCAATCACGATAGCACCTTCCAGCGCGTCCGTTATACCGGCAAAACGGTGAATCTACCCGCGCAAATGCACGTCACGAAAACCGGCTTGGACATCACTTACACGGATCCGCTCGATAAATCCGACGCTGAAGATTCGTCGAATTATTCGGCGTATTGGTACAACATCAAATGGGCCGCCGCGTCGGGTTCCGCGCGCTACTCACCGACGCATCCCGGACGACGCTGGGAAAACACGGCCGTCGAACAGCCGGGCGAAAGTATCGACATCCGCTCCGCGAAAGTCTCAGCTGACGGCAAAACGATCCACCTTGAAATCCCCGGCCTGCGCCCCGTCGACAACGTCATCGTCCGCATGAAAATCCGCGCCGCTGACGGATCGCGCATCAGCCAGGAAATTTGCAATACGATTAATGTGATGCCGTAATTCGGTTCGAAAATGAGGTTGCAAAACGAACAACCGAATTGGCGAGACGGTGTAGACGGCGGAATCGTAGTTGCACGATTTTTTTTAGTCGGCTTGAAATTTATCGGCGCGCCAATTTAAAAATGGTATGGCCTCTTCTTCTTTAAGCTGACTTTTATTTCGAATACAACCGCCATTGCGCCGTTTTCAGTGTAGGAAAGAGCACACTTTTTTTGGGAGAATGAAAACTATGTTGCGTTGCATTGCAGTCGTCATGTCATTGTGTTTGGTGCTGGGATTCGCGCGAGCCGAAGATGTTGCGCCGATCAAAGCGTTGTTGATTTGCGGCGGTTGCTGCCACGATTA
>JANXLS010001232.1 GCA_025355035.1 Planctomycetota bacterium
CAAGAATTTCGCTGTCGATCGTCTTCCGCACCAGTCGATCGTTTTCGATCGTCGTCGCCGTCTGTGCAGCCATCGCTTCCAACAACCGCACGTGCCGCGAGTCCATGCTCCATTCGCCGTCGTGCCACACCGCAATCACGCCCAACGTCGCATGCGGCGTTTTGACCGGAACCATCGCAATATGCAGCGCCGCGCACAACTCCGTTTCAAGCGCATCGATCGTCGCCGTCGCAAGATTCACGACATGGCTTGCGCCCTCTTGAAAACACTTCCCCACCAAACCCAGCACCGCGCTGCGCGGTTCCGGCTTCTCGACGCCATGACACCGAATCGCATCCAGCATCCCCGTCGCCGGATTCTGAATCCACATGATCAACCGCACTGGCCCGCTCACCGACATCGCCCGCGCCGTTCGTTTCACGATCTTGTCGAACGTTTGCTCCGGCTTCCTCAGCATCTGCCCTTCAGCGCTGATTTCATACATCGAATTCAAGCACTCATGATCCAGCCCCAACTCTTCAAACAAATCGTCGCGATGTTGCCCAAACTCGACAACGCGAACAATCTGCTGCAAGAGTGCCGAAGCCGCAAGCGTCGACGCGCTCTGTTTGGAATTTCCATGTAAATTCGCGTCGCTGTTTTTCTCCGCGCACAAAAACACAGTGCACACGGACACACCATCGATCTCAACATCTTCCTGTAGAATATCGAGCAGACTCGATGCCCGCCCCGGCACCTCCGGCGAAGGCCACACGCACCCGTCCGGCCGCACGGCCCACCCGCGCTGTGACCCATTGACAAAATAAGCTCCGATGCCCAACGCATTCGCCAGCGGTGCAAGGCCCAGCGTCAATTCAATTTTGAAACGCTCCAGTGTCGAAAGCTCGGTCATATCCGCAAACGGAATGATCGGCCCCGACCCCGTGTCGCGCAGATTCGCATGGATCGTGTCCGGAGCCAGCCCCAACTCCGCCAACTTCCCCACCATCGCGCCCGGGCTGACCGGCTTCAACAAAAAACCATTTACATCCGCTGCAACAAGCTCGCTCGAACTCTCCAGAAATTGTCCGGTGATGAAAACAATCACCAACCCCGCGTTGCGCGGTTCGGCCCGCAGCGATTGGCAAATCTTCTTTGCTGTGTGCCCGTCCAACTCGACATTCAACAACAGCGCCGACGGCTTGAAGTCATCAAGGACAGCTTGAATCCCCTCTGACCGCCCCACTGTCCGGGCGTTATACCCCGCCTTCTTCAACATATGCTGCAAGTACAACGCCTGATGCGTCGCATCGTCGGCGACCAAAACACGCGTGCTGGGCATGATTGCAAGTCTCAATTATCTACGTTTTGAACAAGTCAAAATGGGCCGCGAGTTTTTCAATTCGCAAAACGTCGCCCTACATACACTAACGCATCACGTTGATTATTAAACGATTGAACATGAAACACCCATCGCATTTCCCCATTTTCCCTTTGAGCCTTCGCGCCTTTGTGCCTTTGTGTTAAAAAATAAAGTCATTAAAACAATACCAAGCGTTCGCCCCAAAAGGATCGAGATGATTTTAACCACCCCCCAACTCCGCGTCCTTCACCTTCTCTGGGATGGCAATCTCGGCGGCGTCCAACGCTACGTCCTGAAAGTCCTCAGTGCTCCCTACTGGAAAAACGTCCAACACGGCATCTGCTTCTTCGCCCAACCCGGCACGGTCCTCGCCGACGGCATGATCCCCAACGTCCCCTGTTGGAATCTCGGCCTGAAGCGCGGCTGGGACCTATTCGGCGCCCGACGCCTCGACGCGATCGTAAAAAATTTCGATCCCCAAACCATCCACTGCCACTGCGACACTCCCGCCTTC
>JANXLS010001241.1 GCA_025355035.1 Planctomycetota bacterium
CCTCCGTCCCGATTTTTTATAAAGTCCGCCGAGTCCACCTGTTGTGGAAACCTGCCTCGCGGCAGTGCGGCTGCAATCGAAGGCCAGAAACGTATAACGTTATACGTTTCTTCGCCGGGAGCAGCCGATGCACGCGACGAAAGTCCCGAAGTACCGTCATCAAAAAGTCAAAGGCCATGATTACGCGTTCGTCGATTTGAATGGCGTTCGCCGCTATCTTGGCGAATACGACTCACCTGAAAGCAAAAATTCCTACGACCGCCTCATCGCCGAGTGGCTCGAAACCGGGCGCAGCAAAATCGCCGCACCGGCGTTGAGCACAAAGCCGAAAGAGGCCAGCGTTCTCGAACTCTGTGGCCGATTCTGGGAGCACGTCGAAAACTATTACCGCAAACCCGACGGCACGGCGACCAGCGAGCAAGATATTTTCCGGCAGGTCATCCGTACGATCAAACAGCTTTACGCCGGGCTCAGAGTTTCGGAATTCGGCCCGCGCGCGCTGAAGGCGGTGCGCCAACAATTCATCGAAAGAAAGATTTGCCGCGACACGGCCAACAAATACACCTCCAGGGTAAAGAGCGTTTTCAAATGGGGCGTCGAACAAGAGCTGGTTCCACCGTCTGTCTGGCACGGTTTGCAGGCCGTGGCCGGATTGCGCCGTGGGCGCTGCGAGGCACCCGAATCGGAAGGCGTCGAGCCGGTTCAACAAACCCACGTTGATGCGATCCAGCCTTTCGTCAGCAAGCAAGTTTGGGCATTGATCAAACTTCAATTATTTACCGCTGCGCGCCCCGGTGAACTGGTGATGTTGCGCTCCGCGGACATCGACAAATCGGGACTGATTTGGGTTTACACGCCGAAAGACCACAAGACCGCCCACCACGGAAAAAAACGCTGCATCTATATCGGGCCGAAGGCACAGGAAATCGTTGCACCCTTCATGGTGTCGCGCCCAATCGGTGATTTTTTATTTTCGCCCGTTGAAGCGGAAAAGGAACGTCATGCCGAAGCCGAATCGCACCGCCGACCGGACCAAAAACAAAACGCGTGCAAAACCAAGCGCGTCATCGGGGACCATTATACGACCGACAGTTATCGTCGTTGCATCGACCGCGCCTGCGAAAAAGCAGGTGTTCCGTCGTGGCACCCAAACCAGTTGCGTCACAACGCGGCGACGTGTGTCCGCAAAGAATTTGGCTTGGACGTGGCCCAGGTCATCCTCGGTCACGGCTCACTATCCATCACGGAAATTTACGCTGAACTTGACCGCGAGAAGGCGATCAACGCGATAGCGAAAAGCGGATAGTCACGAATTAATGCGGAACCCTCGTTCGACGCTGCGCTCGAATTCGATCCTCCGCTTTTTTGCAGCCGGCCGACGCGTGGCATATCAGCGGTCTATTCGTTCACATCATGAACGATACAAACATTTTCACCATCCATCCGCTACTTTAGCGCGCACTCTTGCGCCGGGGCGATTTGCCTCCGGTCGGCCACGCACTACGACGTGTCGTTCCGGCCGCGTGACTGATTTACTGCGTCTGACGTGACGCCTTAGACCGACATCAAAGCGTAACCCACACTGAAACCAATACGCATCCCTACTTCGATCAATACGCAATCAATTTGCAATGAAATATGATTCGAGCAACGGGAGCAACCGTGCAATGAAACCGCGCTTGAAGCGCGGCA
>JANXLS010001285.1 GCA_025355035.1 Planctomycetota bacterium
CGCAAAGGTATTGCTTGACCTCGCCAATCGCCCGGATCGTCCCGTTTTCGTTCACGCCGGAACAGGTGTTTACATGGGAGTCGGTGCTGAGCCGAACGGTTATAAAGGCGATGGCTTCCCCGTCGGACATGTGGCTAATAACAGCCCTGCGGAAATGGCCGGGATTCAAAAAGGCGACGTGATTTCGGCGTTGAACGATCAGAAAATAATCACGCCGATGGACCTGAACATGAGCCTCACCGAATTCTCCCCCGGCGACGAAATCGGCTTGAAGGTCAAACGCGGAACGACCACGCTGGAGCTGAAAGTGAAGTTGAGTGCGCGAAAAGCGGAAAAGTAATCGGCAGAAAACAGCGCTGAACACAAGGCATTCGCGAAAACACGCTCTCAGAAAAAAGCCTGATTTTACGCGGCGTTCGAGTTCGCCGATTCCAATTTTCCGATATCCAACCGCCGTAACGCCGGTGAAAGAATCCCCACTACAACGACTGTCACCAAGCACATCGCCCCGCCAAAAATGACCGATGGAACGGTGCCGATCCATTTCGCTGCCAGACCGGATTCTACTTCTCCCAATTCGTTCGACGATCCAATGAAAATCGAATTCACCGCCGAGATCCGACCGCGCAACGCATCCGGCGACGACAATTGCACTGCTGTCGAGCGAATAATGACGCTCACCGCGTCGAATGCGCCGCTCATTCCCAGCGCGAAAAGCGACAGGTAATAATGTTCGCTGATACCGAAAACCAGAATGCACACGCCAAATCCGGCTATCGCCACAAAGAGCCACGTGCCGGCCTTTGATCGGATCCAGCCGCTTTTCGCCAGGCCAAAACTAACGATCGTCGCTCCGATGGCCGATGCTGCGCGCAAGGCCCCGAATCCGTATTTTCCGCATCGCAAAATGTCCTTCGCATAAACCGGCAGCACGCCGGTCACGCCTCCAAAAAGGACCGAGACCATATCGAGCGACAGCGCTGGAAAAAGAATCGGATGTCTCAGAACGAACTTCGCTCCGGAGAGCAACTCGTGCATCGTCGATCCGGCATTCGCCGCGCGCTCGGGTGGATCGAGCCGCGTTTTGATCGTCGTCAGAAATCCGACGGCCACCAGTAGCGCAAGGCAGACCACGCCCGACGACGTCGCCGCATCCGTCTTCTCAAAAATCAATCCCCCGAGGCCCGGCCCGGCGATGCGAGCCAGTTGCATCGCCGAAGTCATCCACGCCAATTCGCGCGACAGAAATTGTCGTTCGACTATACGCGGCAGTATCGCGTACATGCACGGCTGCGAAAAGCTCCGCGCCGCGCCTGTTAAAAACGAAGCGGCGAAGAGTGCGATGATTTGATTGTGATCGCCGATTTGCGCCTTCGGATGCTGGCTCAACCACATCACCAGCCCTGACAACGCGCTGACCAGAATGACCCAGCGAAAGACGATTAGCGGTCGGCTGCGATCCACGACGTAACCGGCATACATCGCCAGACTCAGCGCCGGGAGCGCCTCGGCCAGTCCGATCATGGCGAGATAAAGCGTGCTGCCGGTCAGCTCATACATCCGCCATCCCAGCAAAACGCCCTGCATCTCAATTCCGAACGTGAAGAGGAATCGGACCGCGACGAGCTTTTTGAAATCGCTGAACACAGGCTTACGCCGCACCTTTTTCTTCGATTACCTCATAAAAGAAATTTCGCTTCTTGAGGTCGAGCCCCAATTCAGCGGTGAGGACTCGCATCTGATCGACCTGAACGTGGTGAACAGTCCCGGCCTGGCTGACGACATTTTCTTCCATCATCAGACCGCCCCAATCATTACAACCGTGCAGAAAACTCAACTGTCCGACTTTCGCTCCTTGCGTGACCCAGCTCGATTGAATGTTCGGAATGTTGTCGAGATACAGCCGCGCAATGGAAAGCGTTCGCAGATAATCAAACGCACCTGCCGCTTCGACTCGGCCTTCCAACTTCGTATGCTTGGGCTGCAGCGTCCAGACGATAAACGCGCTGTATGGCGCGAACTCGTCTTGCGATTTGCGCAGGCGGTCCAGGTGTTCGATGCGTTCGGCCAGCGTTTCGAAATGGCCGATCACCATCGTGCATGACCCCTTCAGTCCCTCTTGCGCTGCTGTATTCATGACACCCAACCAATCGTCCGTCTGCGCTTTTTTTGGCGCGATGATTTGACGGACGCGATCGACCAGAATTTCGCCGCCGCCGCCGGGAATCGAATGCAGTCCCGCCGCTTTCAAGCGCTGAATCACCTCGCGCACCGGCATTTTGAAAATGTGCGAAAAATGAACGACTTCGCTCGGCGAAAACGCGTGGATGTGAATCGCTGGAAACGTCGTGCGGATGTCGTGGAGTAGTTCTTCGTACCAACTCAATTTGAGATACGGATGGTGACCGCCCTGCATGAGAATCTGTGTCCCGCCGATGGCTTCAAGTTCGCGGATTTTCGCGTATAATTCATCGCGCGACAAAACGTATTCTTCCGGATCGCCGGGCCTTCGATAGAACGCACAGAAATCACAATCGGCTATGCAACTGTTCGTATAATTAATATTGCGATCGATGACGTACGTCGCGTATTTCTCCGGATGCATTCGCTGCCGCACCGCCAGAGCCGCACGTCCCAACGAAGCCAGATCCGCGCGTTCCATCAGCACAAGCGCCTCGTCAGATGTTATCCGCGTCCCAGCCACAGCCTTGTCGAGAATCTTCTGAACCATAAAACCGAAGCCCTTCACCCAACCCAACCTCAACACCCAAAAAATTTTAAACTTCGAACTTTGAAATTTGAACTGCTGTTATCGCGTATAGAAATCAAACCCTTCGCCTTCTTCGATCATCTGCTGCCGGACGAGGTACTTGCGGAAGAGGCTCATGCCGCCCAATTCCTCCCGCCCAAGATCGTATTTCACGATTCGGGAAATGTAGTTTTTAACTCGATAATAATCCATCCCCATCCGTCGCGATTCAGCGCGCGCAATCGCATCGAAACTGCGCAACCCTTCGCGCTTCGCCATGAACAAGTCCATATTGATGCCCTGTAGATCGACGCCGGGACGGCAAACCCATGCAGCGAACACAAACGGCAGTTTCGTGAATTCATGCCATTCCGCTGCGAGATCAATGGCTTGATAGCCCGGCGGCATTTGGAATTGCAGGCACGGATCGCCGATTTTCAAAAAGCCATCGAGATCGTCGCGCAGCAGTGGATCTTCGCCCATTTGCAATGGAACAAGGTCGATGCCGAGATTCATCTTTTCGTGCAGGATGACCTGTAACATCGCATTGGTCGTTTCAGATGCAGGATCGAGGGCAATGCGCCGAGCTTCTTTCAGCGGCACCCGATGAAACAACTGGATGCTCCAAATTTCGCGGTGCGACGAAACCGAGATGTTCGGAATGAGTGTGCAGCCCGGGTTTCGGAAATATTCAATCGAGCTGAGTAACGCCACATCGATCTCTTCGTTCCGCAGCTTCTGTGCAAGAATACTGGGCACGTGAGTTTCGAATGTGTACGTCGGCGCGTCCGGCTTCAGGCCGAAGGTCAGCACTTTGGAGTTCAGGTAGGGAACACTGCCGATACGAATCACGATGGTTTCACGTAGCTCCTTAACGAGAGCATTCTAACGCGAAAGGCCGCTTGATGCAAAGCGACACAGTTCATTCTCTGTAAAGAGTGCGAAGCAAGCCGAATGCCCAGCGATGTGTGACAAATTTACGTGAGCTGTTTTGTTCAACTCTGAAGGAGTTATGTAGCAAAGCCCTGGGTATGCGGCGTACCCGCCGCTACCCAGGGTGAACCAACGATGAAGTCCTCCAACTCCGAAGGAGTTGTGTCCGGTTATGCGGTGATTTGTCGAACAGTCAAAACAATTACTTCGTGAAATTTCGCGACAGCTACCCAATCTTTCGGAGTAGATCAGCGTGACCAGCGCATGGATTCAAGTTCCATCCCAAAATTGTCGATACACATTTAAAAGTGTCGGAATTCGCGTCTGAATCTAAGAAGCACTCAATATCGAAGTCTTTTTGTGAGCATGAAACTTTGGGAGAATAGCGTGTCAATCCAATCGGTCTCGTTGCAATGCGCATCGGTTATCGCGCTTGCCAGTGCAGCATTCGCGAATTCAGCGAAGGCTGAAGTCAGCTTCGATTTAAACATTGGTCAGCAGCGACCGCCCGTGGTCGTGCAACGTCCCGCTGAAGTGGGTCGGCGCTGGGTGCCTGAATCGGTCATTCGCCGCGATGAGCAGGTGCTTGTTTCTCCCGCGCACATGTCTCGCCGCGAAGAACAGGTGATCGTCGAACCGGCGCGTCGAATCAAGCGCGAAGAACGCGTTTTGATTGAGCCCGAGCGCGTCGAAAAGCGACCCGAAAAAATCGAAGTCCGACCGTCGCGCGTTGAAAAGCAATGGATTCCGCCTGTATACGATGAAGTTCGCGTCGGACCGATTGACGTGAAGAAGAAAGTACAGGAAGGCTATTTCCGGGAAGTGGTCGTACCGCCAGTCTTCGAAACGGTCATCCGGGAAGTCCGAGTACCCGCGCGCTACGACATTGTTTTCAAGGAAATCGACGTTCCCGCGCATTACGAAACCCGAATTGTCGAAGTGCCCGTTCCCGCTCGCTACGAAACAATCAAGCGCGATGTGATTGTGCCAGGCCATTGGGAAGAGGTCGTTGTCCAACCGCCGCCGGTTGTCGTGCCAGGAAAGCGCAACGGTTTTGAATTGGATCTCGACATCGGCAAGCGACACCGCGATTAATAAAAAATCTGAGAGGGTTACCCGCTCAGACATTTTGAATTCTCAATGCAGGGCGGGTTAAAACCCGCCTTGTTATTTTTAGCGCATCTTCAACAAGCGTCGTGCTTCTTCGCAGTCTTTGTCGCCGCGACCGCTGAGGCAGACGACGATCAACTTTTCCGGCCCCAATTCTTTCGCGAGCTTGACGGTGTGCGCGATTGCGTGAGCCGTTTCCAATGCCGGGATGATGCCTTCGGTCCGTGCCAGCAATTGGAATGCATCGAGCGCTTCGCCGTCGGTGATCGGCTTGTATTCAGCCCGACCGGTGTCCTTCATCCACGCGTGTTCCGGTCCCACGCCGGGATAATCCAAGCCGGCGGAGATCGAGTGAACCTGAGCGGTCTGGCCGTCGCTGTCCT
>JANXLS010001306.1 GCA_025355035.1 Planctomycetota bacterium
TCGAATACCCGCAAGCCCATGGATCCAACTTTCGTCAGATCGTGGTTTTCGTCGCGAATCGTTTTCACGACCGCTCCCAGCAACGGCCCGTCATTTTCCACAGGCATATCACTGATAATGACGGAACCATTTTTCATTTCGTAGTCGCGGAGATCCTCCAGCGACATCTTGCCCTTCGGAATCAGCGCGGGAGACAGCGTTCCGATGCCCTGACTGGCCTGCATGATTCCGCTGATGGGTTTTGTATTCGTGAAAGTTGTTAGAGGAGTGTAGGGCTTGACGGTTCGGAGAGTAGCGACCTTGTCAGTGTTCGTAATGAGATTGGCGATCGTGGGCTTGACTTTATGCGGCATGAAATGAACGACCGCGAAAGCGATACACGCCGCGGCGGCAGTGGATGCTCCAACTTTCCACCAGCGCGACATGCCTGCGGCGCGAATTGGAACAATCTTGCGTTCGTTGATCGTCATCCGTTCGCGAATTATCTTACCGTAATTTGCAAAATGTTGGACGGGCAATTCACCTACATTGAAATCCGCGAAAACCGCCCCAACTTCTTCGAGGACGATCATCTCGGCCCGGCAGTCTGAACAGGACGCCAGATGCGTTTCAGCATTGGCGCGCATTTCCGGCTCAGACAACTTCGACGCGCCCACAGGCGGAATTTCGCCGTTGCGGATATCGATCAAGTCGCTCAGAATTTCGCGAACATCTGTACAAGTCATACGCTTAGCCCCAGTGAACATCGTTTGTTCGAACCTCAATGCGGCCGACATCGGCCGCTTCCATTTAAACGCAGCCGACCGCGGCTGCCTGGATTAACAAACGTCAGGCAATTTGCCCGTCGTTCTCACTCCCGTGTTGCACACAACCGGGCTTGGTTGTGTTTCACTTCGCGATCCAATCGGTTCGCGTTTGTGTTTTTTTCCAAACCGTGTGACGATTTGGTTCCGTCCTTGTTGTGCAATGAACAGACGCGACGTTTTGCGCGGCCTTCAGCACTCATTTGAAAATTAATTAATTATTTTAATAGCGGTTGACTCAGCTATCCGCCGTATCCCATCCGCTTCAACTTTTCCTGTAATTTCCGGCGCGCGTAGCTCAATCGCGACCATACAGTCCCTTCTGGTACGTCCAGCGTCTTCGCGATTTCCGCGTGGCTCATGCCTTGAACTTCCTTCATCAAAAACGCTTCTCGATGCTTTTCGTCCAGGCATTCCATCGCATCGTTCAAAGCCGATCGCAAGCCATCCCGCTCCAAATTTCCCAATGGTTCGTTGCGTGATTTATTCTCAAGCGTTCGGATTTCTTCCAACGTCGATTTGGCCGCATCCTGCCGAACCGCGCGGCGGAAATGATCGTGGACCAGATTCAACACAATCCGGTAAAACCACGTTTTAAACGCGCCTTCTCCAGCGATCTCGCCGACGTGCTTATACAGCCGCACGAGCGCTTCCTGTGAAATCTCTTCAGCCACGTTCGAATCTGAAACGGATCGCAGCGCCAGATGGTACGCCATGCGGCCGGCCAGCGGCGCAAGGTCGTCAAACGCGCTCTCTTTACCTTCGCGGAATTCGCGGACGAGTTGCACGATTCGCTCATCCATCGCTTGACGTTCCGGATTCACGGTGCGCCGAGCCGAGCCGACAGCAACAGCGGGCCGAACCGGCTCGCTTAGGCCTTTGCCCGCGATGGACAGGCCTTTGCTCCCTGTCGTTTTGCTCATCCGTTTGACACTCCCGCTCGTGATCATGGTCGCGCTCTCCGATGCCCCGTTCCTGTGTGATAACAGGCCTACCGGGTGCGAAGTCATGGTCAAACTGGAGAAGGGCGGAACCTCAGTGTGTGACATGGAGTGACTCGTTTTAGTTGCTCCTATCGAATTGAATGATTCTTCGATAAGACGCCGATCATCACGCCGCCTTTAACAATTTTACCAGTTTACGCCAAATCGCACCCGCTGTTATAAGGCAGAACTGCGCCGCGAAAAAGTCCGAGTCCTATCTTTCGGACAAAACGACATGAATCTTCGACCGCCAACCGCCCTACCGATTAAGGGACGCAACGCCTGCGCCAATTCTACGCCCTTTCCGTTCCACAAGTTGCACATAGTGGTAATCCCTCAAGCTTACATACCAACCGTTTCTCGTTCCATAAAATGCACTATGTGTATTACCTGCCCTCGGGTGCATAACCGGACTTGCGCTCAAAAAATGCCGATAACTGAATTGGGGGAGTCAGGAGTTTGGGATGTCGGCAG
>JANXLS010001312.1 GCA_025355035.1 Planctomycetota bacterium
CGTGTATTTTCTGTCGGACGGATCGAAGTTTGTGACGGGGCAGGTGCTGAGCATCGATGGCGGCTGGTGCGTCAGCGAGTAGCGACGAATTTGTTTGAATTCTGTGTGAAAAAAGGTACTCTTCGGCGTGTGAAAACGATCATTTACCTTTCGGTTCTCCTTGTTCTGGCCGGATGCGCGAGTTCCGATCCTGAACGCCGCAAGCTGGCCGAGATCGCCAAACGCAACCCTCTGGACATGGCCAACGAGGATGCGAAGGTTGTCGTGTTGAAAAAATCCGACAAGGAAATCAAGTATCCGAAAGTCCCGACTCAGGACGCCAAGGTCGCGCCGTTTATCTCGGGAAAGAGTTCCAAAATTTATCATCTGCGCAATTGCGAATACGTTGGAAAAAGCGATTCGCCGATCGGTTTTGTTTCAGCGGACGATGCGGAACGCTCGGGGCGGGTGCCGTGCGAATTTTGCAAACCGCGCGAGAAGTGAGTTTGGAGTGTCGGGATCTCGCCTCCTTAAATAAAATAATGCAACTCGATTCGCTCGAAAACCAATCTGAAAAACCGGGTCTGTGTGGAGCGAGTTCAACGCACTGTTTTTGAAGTGGATCTGGAGTATCAATGGGCGATTTATGCGGGAGTTCCTATGCAGTGCGTGACGACGGTTCGAAAGCGGATGGTGTTCTCGACGCTTGCGGTTTGCTTTGCGTTGGCGGCCGCGTGCGGTGAAGTGGCGGCTCCGAAAACTCCGGTGCTACCGGGGGACGATCTGAAAGAACTCCCGCGCGCAAAATTGGAAGACGGGGTCTTTTTGCAGGCCGGCGACATCAAGATCATGAACGCGGACATCGAGAAGATTCTGCTGCTGATGCTGACCGACGAAAAGAAAAAAAATCCGCGCAATGTTCCAGCCCCGGATCGTATTCTGCGCAGTCGCGTCGAGATCGCGCAGGTGCTGTTGCAGAACGCGGTCATTCAGAAATTTGCTCGCGACAACAAGCTGGAAACGAGCAAGGAAGACCTCGACAAATTCATGGCACTGAAGAAATCCGGAATGCAAAACACGGCTGTTTCGTTCGAACAGATGCTTGCGGATTCCGGCCAGTCAGAAACCGAGTATCGGACGTTTTGGGGCGCGAAGTTGGCGATCGAGAAATTCGCCGCGACGAAATTGACGGACGCGGAAATCACCGATTTTTACAACAAGAACAAGGACACGATTCCCTTGCGCAGCGCGGCGCATATTTTATTTCAATACAAAGGTGCTGACGCGGTTCCACGCACCCTCAAGCGCACTGAAGCTGAAGCGAAGGCGCTTGCCGAAGACGCATTAAAGCAGGCGAAAGCGGGTAAGGACTTCTCGCAGTTGGCCGCAAGTTCGAGCGATGACGAAGCCAGCAAGGGCAACGGCGGAGCTCTGGAATATTTCTCAAAATCCGGCAAGGACACGATGGTGAAGGAGTTCACGGAAGCCGTCTACGCGCTTGAAAAAGTCGGCGATTTGACACCGGTCGTCAAAACGCCATATGGCTACCACATCATCAAATTGACCGGACTGCGCGACGACGAAATACGCGTGGACATCAAACGTTATCTGGCAGCCGAAAAGTTCAACGAATTGCTTCGGCCGGTCCTGATGAAAGCAGGCGACGACGCGAAATTCAGCGACGTATTGACGGCACCGAAGTAAGTTCAAAGTTCAAAGTTTAGTTTGGCTCGAATGTCCAATTGAAAAATGGGTTCACGTTTTTGAAAGCACATTGAATGAAATCGAAAATTTCGCTGAAAGCCAGTCGATTTACGGAGTCGGTTATTCGCGAGATGTCGCGCTTGTGTGCCAAGCACCAGGGCGTGAATCTCGCACAGGGGTTTCCCGACTTTCCGGCCCCGCAGGCGATCAAGGACGCGGCCAAAACGGCGATCGACAACGACAAGAATCAGTACGCAATCACGTGGGGTGCGAAGTCGTTTCGCGACGCGCTCGTTGAAAAGACGAAACGCTTCACGGGCATGGACATTGATCCCGAACGCGAATTGACCGTCTGCTGCGGCTCGACGGAAGCGATGATTTCGGCGCTGTTGGCAACGCTCGATCCCGGCGAAGAAGTGATCGTCTTCGAACCCTTCTACGAAAATTATGGACCCGACTGCATCCTCTCCGGAGCGACGCCCGTCTACGTCAAACTGAGTCCGCCGGACTGGAACTTCAACCGCGGGGAATTGCGCGCGGCGTTTTCACCACGGACAAAGGGCATCATCGTCAACACGCCGCACAATCCGACCGGAAAAGTTTTCTCGCGCGAGGAACTCGAATACATTGGGCAACTGGCGATCGAGCACGACGCATTGATTTACACCGATGAAATTTACGAGCACATCGTTTACGAACCAAACACCCACGTTTATCCAGCGGCCTTACCGGGATTGCGCGAGCGGACGATCACGATCAGCGGCTTGAGCAAGACCTACAGCGTGACCGGGTGGCGTTTGGGCTACTGCATCGCACCGCCGGAGATCAGCCAGGCGATTCGCAAAGTCCACGACTTCCTGACCGTTGGCGCTCCAGCTCCGTTGCAGGAAGGAGCGGCCTCGGCACTGAGATTCGCGCCGGAATACTACGAACATCTCGGCGGCTTTTACGAGCAGCGGCGCGGCATTTTGTTGAACATTCTGCAGGAAGCCGGCTTCACCTGCTTCGCTCCTCAGGGCGCGTACTACATCATGACCGAGTATCCCGATGTCGGGATCAATGATGACGTCGAATTCGCGCGCTATTTGATCGAAAAAATCGGCGTCGCCTGCGTGCCGTGTTCGAGCTTCTACCGCAAAGGCTCGCCCGAAGCGAAGAAGATGGTCCGCTTTTGCTACTGCAAGAACGAAGCCACGCTACTCGAAGCCGGCCGACGGTTAAAACGTCTAGTTAAAAGTTGAAAGTTCGTTGTCGTCGCCGTTCACTTTGAACTTTGAACTTTGAACCGCAGTTAGGGTTCTTGTAATCGCGGATTGGGTTGCTGCGTTGTGGACGTCCCGGCGATCAGCGTTTCCGGGACGATTACGAGGTGGCCGCTTTGGCCGTTCTTCACTTTGCCCAGAACGTTCCCAGAATAGAGCATCGCGCGTGGCGTCGTGTTGTCGGCCGGAATTATGCTGAGTCCGATGCGCTGATTTTTGAATACGCCTTTGAGATCGCAGCGCCCCATTCGCGGGTCGCCTGTGCGATCAAATTGCGCGGCGCTGATTGTGACCGTGATCGACGATCCCGCCGTCGCGACGGCGACGTGCGCACCCGCGACGGTTTTCCCCGTGAACGATTTTCCCGCACCCAGAATAATCGGTTTCGAGTCGATCGTGTCGCTCGACGAATTCTGGACGAATTCAAAGTGATTCCGATTGAACGCGAAGACGATCCGATCGCCGACTTTCGCACTGAGACCACTGGGATCTTTAAACGTGACGGTCAGCGAATCGTTGTTGTTTTCTCCGTCACCGGCTTCATCGGGCGGAATCTGCTTGATATATTTCAAGGCAATTGTTGGGGCGGGCAAAGCCCCTACGACGATCGTGTCTTCCGCCGTCGCGGCTGCGCCTTGAGTATCGACAACCGTTCCCTTTACGCGGTAGAGTCCCGGAAACGCATAGGCATGGGTCGTTGAACCGCTGATCCCGGTTGCCGTGGAGCCGTCGCCGAAATTGAACACTTCATTCGCAAAAAGCGTCTGGCCTGTTTCCGGGTCGGTCGCGTTGGGTTGCAGCGTGACGGTCTGGTTGACCTTGGGCGTAAACGTGTCGGCCAGGAATCCATCAGTCACGGGCGGAAGATTGTCGGATCCGAAGACGCAGCGAAAGACGACACCGTTGCCGTCGGAACCCAACGGCGCTTGACCGCGGACATCGCGCGGCGTGACCAGCATCAAATAATGTCCCAGCACCGCCGGTTGCACTTTCGTCGCCAGGACACGCGTGATGACGCTGCTCGACAGGCCCTTTGCGACACCGGTTCGTCCGGACAACGCGGCTTCGCAATTTGCGAATCTTTCCTGGGTCGTTGCCGTCCATGAATACTTCACGATTTGTCCCGGTCGGATGTAGTTTCCGGCCGTTCGCGTGACAACGGGTTGGCCTCGAACTTTGGTATTGGCCGCGCGAATGTCGTAAATGAAATTCGCCGGATCGCTGTTGAAACCGCGCGATGAAACCTGGAATTGAAACGTTTCGAACGTCCCGCCCTGCTTCGCGAGAATGCTCACCGATTGGATGCCGAGGTTCCCATCAAAACCAACGATTTTCAGATGCGTCGGCGTGCTCGGAGCCACACTGATTGTGATCGGCGAATACAGCGGATCGAAGCCGCGGAAGACTCGGTCACTGCTCGACCCTTCGAAGACCACAGCCGTCTGGTCCCACGTGAATGGAAGGTCCACGTCGGTCAGTTTGGGCGCAATTGATCGGGCTTCGCTTTGTGGCTCGAGCACCATCGCATGGTTCGGAAACGATGGCGTCAATTCAGCTGCGCGCGTTTGGCATTGATGGACTAATTCGGCGACGACAAAAAGTACGAGGGCTCGCTTTAAAAATTTCATTTTTTCCTGGGCAAAGAGGTAAACAATTGCGTCTTTCTGAATTCAGTTTATTTGTGTCCGCCGAGTGCTCAGCGGGTTACGAACGTCTCACTCAAATCGACGGCTTGCATGTATCGACGAATTAGACGCCGTAAACAAGCGAACCCTTTGGAGTTTTCCAAAGGGTTCGCAGAACGACTGAAAATGTCATACTATTTTAAAAAGGTCCTTACTTGGCCGGAGTCAGTTCGTCTTTCGGGCGTTTGTATTCCCCTTCATTGTCTTCGGGCGTTCCCGGCAATTGCGGGTAAACCTGTTGATACCAGCTCGCCAGAAACGGCGGGATCACGCGCTGGTGCGTCTCCGCATCGTAATTGCCTTTGAAGACCTGGACGCCCACCGTCGTTGCCGTGTACAGGTAAATCGCCGCAGTGAGAATCAGGAACAACGTCATGATCGGGTGCGACGTTCGCGTTGTGGCCACGGCAGAAGCGCGTTTTGTGGTAGCGCTCTGACTCGTCGCGCTGACCGCGGCTCGGACGCGGCTCATCGCAGGCGCATTGATCATCGCGGGATCGTTCAAGCGCGACGACGGAACTTTCGTTCGGCCCGACTGCGTGTTCGACGTCGTAACGGGCACCACTGAGAGAGCCGAAGCCGTCGCACTGGCCGTATCAATGTCGATGCCCTGTTCGACGACCGTCTGGTTTCCGGTTTCGAGCTGATCGGACAGTCCACCATCGACGACCGTCACATTGCCGTTGACGGCTGTCTGCTGAGCCGTGACTTGCTGCGTGTTGGCGGCGTCGTTCTCGGATGGCGAAAGTTCGAATTCTTC
>JANXLS010001320.1 GCA_025355035.1 Planctomycetota bacterium
CGAACCGAAAAGGGGTTCGTTGCGTTGAGCAAATGAGCGGCGAATCGATTCGGATTTCATAATTTGTCAATGAAAGTCTTGATTTTTGAGGGAAATCGGATAGATTGCTGGATCTGCGAACCTTCCTTATCTGCGGCCGTCGCGATGACGCCCGAGGTTGGTTTCGATTCACCTTATCGAACGGTTGACGGCTTAAACTTTATACTTTATCCCAACCGGCTCGACGTTCTTCCGAAAGGCATTAGATCCACATGGGCGAACCTATTCGCTTGCAAAAAATATTGGCCTCCGCCGGCTTCGGCTCGCGGCGTGGCTGTGAAGTGTTCATTACCGAAGGGCGCGTTTCTGTTGATGGCGCGGTGGTGATGGAATTGGGCGCGAAGGCGGATGTTGAGAGCCAGAGTGTTGAACTGGACGGCCGCAAGATTGCCGGTCCCGGCAAGCTTTCCAAATCGATGCGAGACAACGAAGAGCGTGTGTATTACGCGCTGAACAAGCCCAAGGGGGCGCTGTGCACCAACGACGACCCGGCGGGTCGACCTGTTGCGGTGCAGATGATTCCTGAGAAGCGGCGCATTTTCTGTGTCGGTCGATTGGATCTCGATACCGAAGGTCTTATTCTTCTGACCAATGACGGCGATTTGACCAATCGCCTGACGCATCCGCGATACGGCGTACCGAAGACGTATTTGGCGCGCGTGGAAGGCGACATGGGGTCGATCCAGATGCGCAAGCTTCAGGTCGGGATGCATTTGGCGGAAGGCCGAACGCAGGGCGCGAAAGTGCGTGTTCGGCGCAAGGAAGGTCGGCACAGCGTTCTGGAGATCACGATCTCCGAAGGCATGAACCGCCAGGTGCGCCGCATGTTGGCGCGCGTGGAATTAAAGTGCCGGAGCTTGAAGCGCATCGCCATCGGTCCGATCAAACTAGGCGAGATGGACGCAGGCGAATTTCGTAAGTTAACCACCGACGAACTCGACCGTTTGAACGTTGCGATCAGCGACGCGGAAGCGGCGGGCAAGGCGCCTCGCACCGAGAAGCCTGAACGTGCGGGAAAAACGGCCAAGCCGGAACGGGCTGAACGTTCGGAGCGAAGCGATTCGAAACCGGAACGCGCTGATCGCAACGCGTTTAAGCAGAGCGAAAGCAAGAATGACGGCGACGAAGAAGAAATGGACGAGGAATTTGAAGACGACGAAGGCGAGGACGCGTTTGCTGCGGCCGCGGCGCTCGTCAAGAAATCCGGCGGTGCGGCGGCGACGAAACGCCGCGTGATCGATACGGATGACGAAGAAATCGAAGCCGAAGACGAAGAACTCGATCTCGACGACGAAGACGATACGACTCTCGAAACGTCCAATGTGGACGAAGAAGAAGCTGCGGAATTGGCCGAATTGGAACGCAAGGACGCTGAAGCGGATTCCGACGAGGAAGAAGACGAAGAGGACGACACGGACATCGAAGACGATAATTTGAGCACAGACGAAGCGGTCAAGGCGATGGACGAACATCGTCCGTGGGAAAAAGTCGCTGCGAAGGGCGGCAAGGCGTGGGCGGATCGAGGCGACACGGTTCGCGATCCGGAGTTAATTGCTGCGGCGGCTGAACACGAACGCGAAGCGGCGCGGATGCTGAAAGAAAAAGAATTCAACGTCGATGGCGATATTCGCGATCGCGGCATCAAGATCTATGGCGTTGACAAACGTCC
>JANXLS010000887.1 GCA_025355035.1 Planctomycetota bacterium
CGCGTCTCGAAACAAAATTCGAACCAGACGACGTTGCCACAATCAACGCGCTTCTCGAAAACGGTGTGCTCAGTCTGGAACCGTCCGCAGAACTCGCAGCCCTCATCAAAAAGTACCGCGAAATCGAAGCAACCATTCCAGCGCCAATACGCGTCCCCGCCATCGCTGACGGCAACGGCACGGACGAGAACGTCTTCATTCGCGGCAACCCGAAACTCCCGGGTTCGATTGTTCCCCGCCGATTCCTGGAAGCGACGTACGATCCCGCCGCACTGAAAGCCATCCAGCCCAGCGCCGGCAGCGGACGCATGGAACTTGCAAAGCACGTCATTGATCCCGCAAACCCATTCTTTTCGCGCGTCATGGTCAACCGCATCTGGCATCATCTGTTCGGACGGGGCATCGTCGCATCAACCGACAATTTCGGAAAGCTCGGCGAAGTTCCAACGCACCCGGAGTTACTCGATTTCCTCGCCCAGCGTTTCATTCAGGATGGTTACAGCATCAAGAAAGCGATCCGCCAAACGATGCTGTCGTCAACGTACCGCATGGCATCAATGCCCAACCCGGCGAACGACGCGAAGCTCGATCCAAACAACGATCTTCTCGCCCATCAACGCATCAAGCGCCTGGAAGGCGAAGCGATCCGCGATTCGATCCTCGCCATTTCCGGCCGCATCGATCCGAAAATGTTCGGGCCTAGTGAAAACGTTTTTCTAACGCCGTTCATGACCGGCCGCGGTCGCCCCGGCAGTGGCCCGCTCGACGGTGCCGGACGACGCAGCATTTACATCTCCATCCGCCGCAATTTTCTGTCGCCGATGATGCTGGCCTTCGATACCCCGTCTCCGTTCTCCACGATGGGCCGTCGCACCGTCTCAAACGTCCCGGCACAAGCGCTCATCCTGCTGAACGACCCGTTCGTGCTGGGGCAAGCGGAACTCTGGGCGAAACGCGTCCTTGCCGAAAAAGATTCAACCCAACGCATCGTCGCCATGTACCGCTCAGCGTTCGGGCGCGATCCCACGCCAAGCGAAACGAAAGACGCGCTGGCTTTCATCGACGACCAATCCAAAGAACCCGGCACAAACGAATTGTCCGCGTGGAAGGATTACGCGCACGTGCTGATGAATGCGAAAGAGTTTGTTTTTGTGAAGTAGATTGACAGGAATCTCTCGCAGGAGCGCAGAGACCCGGAAACAGTTGGATAACGCAACCGAGACCTTGACCATGCACTGCAACCGATTCGTCGCCCCTCCCCTTTCCCGCCGCCAGATGCTCGAACGCTGTGCGACCGGATTCGGAGCCGTTGCGTTCGCCGGACTTTTCGGGCAGTCGGGAATTCGTGCTGCTGACGCAGCGACGCGCACCGATTCTTACGCGCCAAAACCGACGCACTTCAAAGCAAAGGCCAAGAGCGTCATCTTTCTGTACATGGATGGCGGCGTGTCGCAGGTCGACAGCTTCGACCCCAAGCCGCTGCTGACGAAAGAAAACGGCCAGCCGTTCAAAATGAAAATGGAGCCCACGCAATTCAACAACAACGGCAACACGCTCGGCAGCCCTTGGCAATTCAAACAATACGGCAAGAGCGGCATTCCGATCAGCGAACTGTTTCCATTTGTCGCTGAAAGCGCTGACGAGCTGTGCGTGATCCGTTCGATGACATCCAATTTCTCCGAACACACCAGCGCGAATTATTTCCTGCACACCGGGAACGGCCAGCAGGGACGCCCCAGCATGGGCGCGTGGTTCGGCTATGGACTGGGCAGCGAAAATCAAAACCTGCCCGGATTCGTCGTGCTCAACGGCGGCTTGATTCCGCCCGGCGGACTCGACAATTTCAACAGCGGATTTTTGCCCGCCTCTTTTCAAGGTTCGATCTTCAAGCCCGACACTGAACCCATTTCGAATATCAAATCTCCCGATATTCGCGCCGGTTTGCAGCGCAAAAAACTCGACCTGATGAACAAGCTCGACGCCGCGCTACTGCAACAAACAGGCCATGAAGACGCACTTGAATCCGCTGTATCGAATTACGAACTCGCCTACAAAATGCAGACGGCCGTGCCGGAGTTGATGGATTTCAAAAACGAAAGCGAAGCCACAAAGAAGATGTACGGACTCGATGCCGCTTACCCGCAGACGCGCATTTTTGGAACGGAATGCCTGATCGCGCGACGACTGGTCGAGAGCGGCGTGCGTTTCGTGGAACTGACTTGCCCAAGCAGCGGCGGGGATCGCTGGGACCAGCACGGCGGCTTGAAAAAAGGACATGCCGACAACGCGCGCGCAGTCGATCAACCGATCGGCGCTCTGCTCAAGGACCTGAAATCACGCGGGCTGCTGGATTCCACACTCGTCGTCTTCACCGGCGAATTCGGACGAACTCCTTTCGCTCAAGGCCACGACGGCCGCGATCATAATCCGTTCGGCTTTTCGATCTGGATGGCCGGCGGCGGCGTGAAGGGCGGCATGACCTATGGCGCAACCGACGAATACGGCTACAAGGCCGTCGAAAACAAATTGCAGATGCACGACCTCCACGCCACAATGCTGCATCTCATGGGCATGGAACACACGAAACTGACGTACCGTTGGGGCGGGCGCGACATGCGTTTGACGGATGTGTTTGGAAATGTGATCAAGCCGATTCTGGCATAACTCAATCTCTCGAACCGCTATCGCAAGGGAGCGGCTTTCGGAACTAGGGGAACGCGATGAAAAGTTTATGGGCTGTCATGGTGACGTTGTTTTCGTTCCAGGCTTTCTGCGGCGAACCCGCTCCGGCTCAAAAAATGGTTCAGGAATCCGAGAGCGAAATCACGCACACCTTCATGGTCTTCGGCGGCGAAACCTACAAGGTCGGAGCAGAATCGACGATCACGTGGAAATACCCGCACTCCTCGCGCGATGGTTGGGTGATGCCGAACGGCAATGTGCTGATGGCGTTGGGCAAAGACAATGACAAATACAAACACGGCGCGATCGTTGAAGTCGACAAAGACGGAAAGACCGTCTTTGAATTCCAAGGCACACAGGCCGAAGTCCATTCGGTTCAGCCATTGGAAAACGGCAACATCGTGATGACCGAAGGCGGACCGAAGCCGCGCTTGCTGGAGATCACTCGCGACGGAAAAGTCGTCGTCGAATTCGCATTGCAGTGTCAGATCCCGAACGCGCACATGCAGACGCGCATGGTTCGCAAGCTCCCGAACGGCAACTACCTCTGCCCGCACCTGCTCGACCACGCTGTCAAAGAATACAAACCCGACGGCACCATCGTCAACGAATTCAAAACGCCGATGGAACCGAAAGACAGCTGGCCCTTCACCGCAATTCGTCTGGAAAACGGCAACACGCTGATCAACTGCACCCACGGCAACATGGTTCAGGAAGTGGACAAAGACGGTAAAGTTGTCTGGGAATTGACGAACAAAGATCTTCCGTCTCCACTGCTGAACGACCCGTGCGGTGCCCAACGCCTCGCGAATGGCAACACGATCATCTGCAGCTACGGTGCCGGCAAGGCCGACGCGGTGAAGGTGCTCGAAGTCACGCCCGACAAAAAGGTCGTTTGGACGTTCAAGAGTGGCAAGAGCGGCGGTGTCCATGAAATCCACGTTATCGATCCCGGCGAAAAAGGGTTCAAATAACCCGATGAAACCATCCCCCATCATCACCGGGGCCTTTGCGTTCAGGCCCCTTGAAATGATCGCGTGGCTGTTGATCATCGTGGTGTTCGTGAGCGTCGTTTTCATACGGCGAGGCGGCGAAATACAGCCGCCTCAAAACGCGTTCGAAACATCGCGGATCGATTTGAATTCCGCACCTCTCGACGAACTCCTAACGCTTCCCGGAATGACGAAGCGGCGCGCAGAGGCGATCACAACGGCCCGCGCAAAACGCGGCGGATTCGAACGCGTCGGCGATATCGCTTCCGTGCCGGGCATCTCAAGTGGATACGTGAGACGGATTGAAAGCATGGTGGAAGCCCGTCGAGCCGGAATCGGTTCGGTGCCGTAGCGCTTCGGCGCTTCAACGTCTCCCATTTCGGCTCTACATCCCGCTTCTGTTTTGTGGTAAAAACCTCCTTCGATGCTTTTCAATTCACTCGAATTTCTCGTCTTCTTCGCGGTGGTTTTTCCGCTCTATTGCGCGCTTAGCCGCCGCTGGCAAAATCACATGCTGCTGGCGGCGAGCTATTTGTTTTATGGCTGGGCCGAGCCGAAGTTCGTTGTCCTCATGGCACTGACGACGATCATCGATTTCTTCGTCGGCATCCGAATCGAAGACGCAAGAACGCCGCTCGCGGGCAAACGCTGGCTGACGGCCAGCATCGTGCTGAACCTCACGCTTCTCGGAACGTTCAAATACCTCGGTTTTCTCTCCGAGAACATCGACGCTTTATGCCAGTGGATCCGCCCCGGGACGCATTGCGATTTGATCGGATTTTTGGAACACAATTGTGCTCCATTGTACCGGTTGATGACGACTCAAAATGCCGAGGGAGTTTTGAAACTAGCAGTCCCCGCCGGGATTAGTTTCTACACGTTCCATGAGATCAGTTACGTCACGGATATCTACCGGAAGCACATCAAAGCCGCGCGCAAATTCGAAGACTTCGCGGTTTTCATTTCCTTCTTTCCGCAACTCGTCGCCGGGCCGATTGGGCGTGCGTCGTGGCAAATGCCGCAGTTTCAGAAAACGCGTCGCATGAGCTATGAAGGCTGGTCCGAAGGCCTCGCGCTTTTTGTGACGGGAATGTTTCGCAAGGTGGTCGTCGCCGATCCCCTCGGCGCTCTGGCAAAGCATGTCTTCGATCATCCCGAGCGCTTCAGCCGCGGCTGGCTGCTCGTCGGCCTGTACTGTTTCACGTTTCAGATTTATGCCGACTTCGCAGGTTACAGCGACATGGCGCGCGGCTTGGCGCGGTTTATGGGTTTTGAATTGATTCAAAATTTCGAGCATCCCTATTTTTCGACAAGCATCACCGAATTCTGGCGGCGCTGGCACATCAGCCTGTCGACGTGGCTGCGCGATTATCTGTACATTCCGCTGGGCGGGAATCGAAAGGGAACGTTCCGAACCTACGTGAATCTTTTCCTGACAATGTTTCTCGGCGGGCTGTGGCATGGCGCGTCTTGGAATTTCGCCGTGTGGGGGATGCTGCACGGGATTTATCTGGCGGTGCATAAGTGGATCATGTCGTGGAGGAAAGTCGCGACGGATGTGACGCCGGCAAGCACTCGTAGGGGTACCTACCAGTGGCACCCCGCGTCATTTGTGAAAGGGATTGTGACGTTCCATCTTATCGCGCTGACGTGGATTTTTTTTGCATCGAAAACGTTTGACCAGTCGAGTCTGTATCTGCGCGGACTGTTCGTAAAACATGCGATGAAGGCAGGCGTGAAGCCGATGATCTTGAACAAGGATGAACTGAACGCCGCAGGGCTCGGGTTGCTCGCGATGGTTGTGCTCGTCGATCTACCGCAATATCTTAAGAAGGATCATTATGCGATGCTGCGCTGGCCGTTCGTGTGGCGCGTGGCGGGTTTTTTGGTGTTGGTGTTGGCAACGATTTTGACGCGCGGAGCGGAACATGTCCCGTTCATCTATTTTAAATTTTGAATCCCTCGAGGGCGTGAAGCTGCGCGTCCCAGCGACACTGCTCGCGGTGGCGGGGATTGTCGTTGCCCTCGAAATGGGTTTGCGTCTGGTTCCCGAAAGAATGCTCGTGCCGAATTTGAGCCGGCAGGGCGAAATCTTTTTCATGGAAAAGGAAGTCCTCTCGAAATTCGATGCGCCCGATACCGTGTTCCTCGGAAGTTCGCGCATTCGACGCGCTATCGTCCCAACATTTTTGGACGAGCAGCTTGGCAGAAAAAAGAATTCGACGGTGAATCTCGGCCTCGCGATGGCACGACCGTACGAGTCGCTCTATTTATACGAACGCAACGAAGCGAAGCTCAAGAACGCCAAGCTCGTCGTCTTCAACGTCGATGATTGGTTTGTCAGCAGCGGTCCCAAGATGAGCAATTCGCTGTACGAAACGCACGGCCCGTGGGTCGAACGATTATCGTTTCCGGAACGTATGCGGACACGGCTTTTTCTCGACGGACTCTTCACCATGCGCGTGACGATGAAGCTCGTGCCGGGAGCGGTGTTCGGGCGGAAGAACGATGTTCAGACCTTGAAGCTCGACGCGAACAATCAGATCCTTCCGCCACCCAATCGCGAAAAGCTCGAATCCTATGACGCTCAGATCGCCATGTTCTATGATCGTTTTGACGTCAATGCTATCATGCTGAGCCACATCGAAAAGTTGGCGGAGAAAGTCAAGGCGAATGGCG
>JANXLS010000025.1 GCA_025355035.1 Planctomycetota bacterium
GACATCGACTGGAAAGCCAGCAGCGAAAAGCGCGACTTGAAAAAGTCCACGCGCCTCCATTCTGATGGCCTCAGCGCAGACGAAGCCACCGCCATCGCCAAAGCCTGTCCGCTGATCTCCAATCACGCGCCCATCCGCAAAGTCCAAGCCGCCATCCGTCTCGACGAACATCCGGTCAACGCCGAAACCATCGGCACCACCGCGTCCTACTTCGACGTGATGGGCCTGCATCTCCAAAAAGGCCGCTGGATCGTGAAAACCGACGACGACCTCGCCCGCCGTGTCTGCGTCATCGACGACACCATCCGCCAAGAACATTTTCGCCTCATCAGCGCCATCGGTCGAACGCTCGTGATCGATCACGAACCCTATGAAATTGTCGGCATCCTCGAAAACGTCGAAACCTCTTCCGACTCCAAATACACAGTCGACGACGTCAAACAATTGAACCGCCGCATTTACATCCCGCTCCAAGCCTCGCTATCGCGTACGACGCAGGAACCGCTCTCCGACGAAGTCTCACGCGTCATCTTTCAATGCCGTGCCGCCGAAGACGTTCACGCCGCCGCCGCCGTTATCAATCGCTTTTACGAAGCCTCGCACAGTATGGAAAGCTTCGCGATCGGCCAACGCGATTACGCTGTCAGTGTTGCCCAGGATCTTGTCAAACAATCCGAACGCTCTCAGGAAATTTTCAACATCGTCATGGCCTGCTCCGCCGGGATTTCGCTCGTTGTCGGCGGCATCGGAATCATGAACATCATGCTCGCCAACGTCACCGAACGCCGCCGAGAAATCGGCACCCGCCGCGCCGTCGGAGCCACCCAATCCGACATCCTGCGCCAGTTCCTTTTCGAATCTCTCAGCATCTGTTTGCTCGGAGGTTTGCTCGGCTGTCTGGTCGGTGTCGGCTTCACCGCGCTCGTCCACAACATGACCGGATGGCAGACCAAGTGGGCTTGGTGGAGCATGTTCGCTGCCATGGGCGTCTCACTCCTGGACGGAGTGATCTTCGGAACCTACCCCGCATGGCAAGCCGGCAAACTCGACCCCATCGAAGCGCTGCGATACGAATGAAAAAGTGCCGAGTGCCGGAAGCGCGCGCGCTCTCAGTTCTGCTCGCCATTCAGGCGCACCGTCGTCTCTTCAGCAAGAAGAAACTCCCGCGTCAACAGCGCCGTCCAGATCGTCGGAAAGTGCGCCATGAATGTCAGCAACGGCAACGCCATCAGTTCTTCCCAGTGGCTCGGCAAACGGTATCTGAACATCTCGTAGGACATCATGATCACGAACATGATGGTTTGAATTCCAACCAGAACAAGCGTCCCCATCAATACTCCGCGCGGTATTTTCGATAACGTCGCAAGCGGCGGAAGATTTCGCCGCCTTATCCAAAACTGCTCCTGCGTTTTTCGCCACTTCCGTACGTCTGCGAAAATCTGAGCCAGCGTCGCACACACGCCAATTCCGCCCAATACCGCGAATACGAAACCCAGCGTGGAATACCATCGATCGTTACCAAAAAACCAAGAATCTCTCAGCACGACGCAAATCGCAAGAAAGATCGCGAGAATGATGTAGGCAACGGCACACAAAATACGCACCACGTCAATTCGAGAATCAAACATGCCTTGTTTCAATCGGACGTAAGCACGATTCAGTGCTCCGCATGTCAGGATCAAACACAGCACAAAAAACAAGCCATTCCCAAACGCATTGCCTTTTACACTAAAGTCGTTGCGCCAAAAGGCGCTGATAACGGTGAACGCCCCACCCCCCGCAAACCCGAATAACGCGATCCGAACCCAGCGCGTCGGAGCGTCGTTTTCATCCGGCTGCTTCCCGGGCAAACATCCCACCGCTCGTCGCCACCCGTGAATCGCATTCGCAAAGTTTCGTCCGGTCAAAAAGAGTGGCAATGCGCAGGTCAATATCGTCAGAACAATGCCCGCTTGAATGGAATACCAATCATTTCCCCGGTCATACCGTCGCCCCCATCGTTCCCATTGGTCAAAGAATATAAACCCAAACATAATTGCAAAAGATACCACTGTCATCGAGGGCAATAGGCCCAACCACGGAAATGATGAATTGCTCGGCACTACTTTCTGCTCTGCCATTTTCTCCGCACAAAGGC
>JANXLS010000060.1 GCA_025355035.1 Planctomycetota bacterium
AAATCCTGGTTGTCGACGAAAAGGATCGCGAACTCGAAAAGTACATCGTTCAGACCGGCTCGGTGCTCCAAATCGTCAACGGCGAAAAGATCGCGGCGCGCAAATCGCTGGTGAAGTGGGATCCGCACAATATTCCCATCCTCACCGAAGTGGGCGGTAAAGTCGCGTTCGAAGATTTCATTCCCGACGTGACGTTTAAGGAAGAGACGGATTCGGGCACCGGTCACAAACGCATGGTCATCGTGGAACATCGCGGCGACCATCATCCGCAGGTGGTGGTGAAGAATTCCGATGGCGTGATACTGGGTCACTATTCGATCAATGAAAAGGCGATCGTTGACGTCGTCGAAGGGCAGCAGGTTGTCCCCGGCCAGTTGTTGGCCAAGACGCCGCGCGAAATGTCCGGTACGCAGGACATCACCGGTGGACTGCCGCGCGTCACGGAATTGTTCGAAGCGCGCCGCCCGAAGGACCCCGCGATCATGGCGGAAGTCGACGGTGTGGTGGACTTCGGCGACCGCAAACGCGGCAAGCGCACGTTGATCGTGAAGTCGGATTCGGGCTTGGAAATGGAACACTTGGTGCCGCAGGGCAAGCATATTCTCGTCCGTAAGGGCGACAAGGTGCGCGCCGGAGACCGCCTCGTGGACGGCCCGCTGATTCCGCACGACATTCTGCGCATCAACGGCGAAGACAAGTTGCAGACGTACATTCTCAACGAAGTCCAGGCCGTGTACCGCAGTCAGGCCGTGCGCATCGACGATAAGCACATCGAAATCCTGATCCGCCAGATGATGCGGAAAGTGCAGATCGAAGATCCGGGCGACAGTGATTATCTGCCGACCGACATCAAGAGCCGTATGGAGTTTGTGGCGAAGAACAAGGACATCGTGGCGAAGGGCGGCCGACCGGCTTCCGCGAGCCCGATGCTCCTGGGTATTGCGCGCGCGAGCTTGCAGGCCGAATCGTGGATCGCGGCGGCATCATTCCAGGAAACGACGAAGGTGCTGACGGAAGCTGCGATCGCGGGTCGACGCGACGAACTGCGCGGCTTGAAAGAAAACGTGATCCTGGGTCACATCATTCCGGCCGGAACCGGCTTCCGCGACTTCATGCTCGGCATGATCAAGCGCGACGCCCCACCGGAACTGGAAGCCGCAACGCACGCGGAACTGAAGGAACTCGGCGTCGGAGTCGGAGCCGCGAGTTTTGGCGGCAAGGGCGACGAGTAACGGCAGGACAGCAGTGCCGAGTGCCGAGTAACAACGGCAGCAATAAGTGATGAGTAACAAGGACCGGCGGGGAGCGAGAGCTTTCCGCCGGTTTTGCATTGTTACCGGATTATTTCCGGATGCGACGATGAAGCGCGGTTTGTCCCAATTGGCCCTGATTCGGTGAGTTTTCCGGTTGCGAATTTGTGCAAGACGCTGGCAATGAGTGTTTGGCAAGACAGGCCTTCTTCAAGCGCTTTTGCGCGCACGAAACTATTTCGAAAAAGTCTCGTGTACGGCCCCGTAATCACCCCCGTAATTCTCCGTCCCCGTAATTCGTAATGGGCTGGGGGTGGGTAGGTAGCATGAACGATAAATTACGGAAATTGTTTCGTGCACGTCTCGTTTGTCGTATATTCAGGCGTTCGTGCGCGTTCCCGGAATGCTGAGCGGCCATTCACACTATGCCCGACTACACTTACCATCCTTTTCTCAAACACGTACTCTTTCAACTTTCGCCTGAAGATGCTCGGCGGGTGACTTTGCGTTTGCTTGAGATTCAATCCCGGACGCGGCTGGGACGGCGAGTGTTTCGAATGTTCGGGCACGGGTTGCCGGGTGAGTCGATGCGCGTGCGCGCGTTTGGAATTGACTTTCCCGGGCCAATCGGACTGGCGCCGGGGATTGATATTGACGGGTCCACGCTTCAAGTGATGCAATATTTGGGATTTGGTTTTCAGATGCTCGGGCCCGCTGGAGTAGAAGACGTATCGCGACGGTACTCGACGGATCCGCTGCGTATTCCGGAAACGCACACGCTGGTTCACAGTCTGCACGCGGGTGTGCCGGGCACTGCCCGGCTGGCGGATACGATTGATCGCTCGGGCGATTTGAAGATTCCGGTGGGTATTGCGTTGCGCGGCGATCGGTTCGAAGAAGCCATCGCTCGTGCGCGTGACCGTGCGGCGTTTTTTACGTTGCCGTCAGAATGTGCCGATGAAACTGACACGCTGTGTAAGATCCGCGCGGCGACACTTCGGCCGCTGCTGCTGCGCATCAATCCCAATTGGAGCAATGAGCGGGTTGATACCGCGACAGGCCGCGCGCTTGACGCCGGCTGGAACGGATGCGTCGCGGTCTCTTCCGCGCCGACGCGTCTGCTTTCTGGCGGCGAGATGGACGGGCCGTTTCTCCGCACTCGCGCGCTGGAAGTCGTGGAACGCGTTGCGCGGCGGTACGCCGAAGCGTTTCCCATCATTGGGTCCGGTGGGATCATGACACCCGATGACGCTACGGCGATACTCGACGCGGGCGCGACGCTGCTTGAATTGTACGCGGGGCTCGTTTACTCGGGTCCAGGCCTTCCGGGGCGAATCGTGCATGCGCTCGAACAGCGTCGTGAAACGAAAGCCGTTCATCCTGACGTTACAGATGAGTTGCAGACCGACACACTGCGACCCCATACTGACGTGCGCGGCTCTCGGGACTCGAGGGGCTGGATTTTGGTTGCTTTTACGGGCGCTGTTCTATTCGTGTCGGGCGTGTTCGCGTTGGTTCTCGCTGCGACGATCAAACTTCTGCCGTACGACGTGGCGTATCTTGGGATGAGCATGAAGGATCTCTGCGACCGCAACGAATGCCGGATCGTTCATTTCATGGCGCACGACCGCGTTTCGTTCGGCGGTTCGATCATGAGCATCGGGGCAGTTTACATCTGGCTTGCGGCGGGGCCATTGCGACGCGGGGAAGCGTGGGCGTGGTGGACTTTAGTGCTCTCGGCTACGGCTGGTTTCGCCAGTTTTCTCACCTACCTGGGTTATGGCTATCTCGATCTTTGGCATGGTCGTGCGACGCTAGCACTGCTTCCGCTCTTCGTGCTGGGTATGATGATGAGTTTCACGCGCTTGCGCGGCCCGAAAGGCATGGACGTTTTGCTGCGCCCGGGGGCACGCGCGTGGTTATACAGCCCCGGCGGAATGGGACGTACGCTGCTGCTCTTCACGGCTGGCGGCATGATACTGGGCGGACTGATTATCATGTGCGTGGGCATGACATCGATCTTCGTGCCGCAGGATCTGGAATACATGCGCATCACCATTCCGCAACTCGACGCCATAAATCCGCGATTGGCACCTTTGATTGCGCACGATCGCGCGGGATTCGGCGGCGGATTGTGTTCGGGCGGGCTGGCGATATTCTTCAGCGCCTGGTGTGGGCTAAGGCCCGGCGCGCGCGGGTTGTGGTGGACTTTTCTGGCTGCGGGTCTTTTCGGCTTTGGCACGGCGATTGGAATTCACCCGATCGTGGGCTACACCAGTTTCATTCACCTTCTTCCTGCGTATGTAGGCGCGCTGGCATTTTTGATTGGTATGAACGCTCTGCGGAAACCCGTCTGCCGTGCGGACGACACGAGCGGTGCATTTCCTGATTATTAAGTGCATGGTTGGGGCTCGGGGGGTGGCCGTTAGCCCAGGTTTGTTTTTTTCACCGGATCATAGTCGTTGCGATTCGAGTGCGTTGTGGTATACTTCGCTCTTTGGACGTATTTTATGGGGGATGCACACACTTGATGAACGGCCGGGACATTGCCCTTTTCTCCGCCCGGACTGCGGATGACAGGAAAGCCGACGATGTCGTTGTATACGATATGCGCGGTATTACAGACGTCACGGATTATTTCGTGATCGCAACTGCGCACTCGCGCTCGCAAGCGCGCGCGGTGGTTGAATCGATCAAGAAAGCTTTGAAGTCGATCAACATTCGCAAGATGGGACAGGAAGGCGACGAAGGCTGGGTGCTGATCGATTACAGCGATTGCGTCGTTCACGTCTTCTCGCCGGAACTGCGCGAATACTATTCGCTCGAATCGCTTTGGGGCGACGCGCCGAAGGTCAATTGGAAGCGAGAAAAGATCAAGACGAAAGACATCGCGGCTTTGTTCGCCAAGCGCGAGGAAGAGAAAGAAAAGGAAGAAACCGATGCGCTCGTTGAAGCTTAAAAGCTGCTTCTGACGTAGCGTTTAGTTTATTAAACACAAAGACACAAAGACACGAAGGCACTAAGGCACGAAGAAAAGCAGTTTAGATTCTTTGGGTCTTGGTGCCTTTTTGCTTGAGCCCCAACCCACTCAAGTCAAGGCAACGTAACCATCTTCTTTTTGAGGACTTTTGACATGATTCGCGTTTCCATTGTCGGTGCAACGGGCCTTGTTGGCGAATGTCTTATTCGTGCGCTTCTGGGTCACCCGCAATGTAAAATCTCGATGCTCGTGTCCGATCATGCGGCGGGCAGGAAGATTCAGGATTTGCTGCCGCCGTTGCGCGGGGAAATCGACATGGAGACGATCAGCGCGGACCCGGCGATGATTGCCAAGAACAGCGATATTGTTTTTGCGGCGAAGAAGGGGAGCGAGACGTTTGCGGTTGTGCCGGGATTGCTGGCGGGTGGTGCGAAAGTCATTGACATCGGCGGAGAATTCCGGTTCCGCGATCCGGCGGTTTATGAGACGTGGTACAAAGAGCCGCATACATGTAAAGATCTGCTGGCCGAAACCGTTTACGGGTTGCCGGAGCTGAACAAGGAGCAGATCAAGACGGCGCGACTGGTTGGGAATCCTGGATGTTATGTGACGTCGGCGTTGCTGGCGCTGTCGCCGTTGATCAAAGCGGGGTTGATTGAACTCGACGGAATTGTCGTCGATTCGTATTCCGGGCTGAGCGGGGCGGGGCGGCAGTTTAACGCGAAGCTCTCGAATCTTTTCACGGACATTGATGGCAACATGCGCGCGTACAACATCGGCGGGCATCGGCACACGCCGGAGATTGAGCAGACGTTGTCGATCGTCGCAGGCAAGCCGGTGGTGATCACGTTCGTTCCGCATCTCGTTCCGCTGGATCGCGGTATCTTGACGACGGCGTTCGCGCGACCGAAGGCGGGACTTACGACGGCCAAGGCGATGGAATGTCTGCGTGGCTTTTATACGGAATCGCGCGCGCCGTTTGTTCGGGTGTTGAACACGCCGGAAGATGTTGCGATCAGCAATGTGGTGCGCAGCAATTATTGCGACGTGTCGGTGACGGTGGTTGAACGCAGCAATCAGGTCGTGTTCGCGTCGTCGCTCGACAATCTTGTCAAAGGTGCGTCCGGGCAGGCGCTGCAGAATATGAATATCATGTTTGGATTGCCGGAGACGATGGGCTTGCGAGGGCGGACGCTGTAGGTCCGTTCGCGATTTTTTAACGGCCATCTCCACTTCTCATTTTCCATTTGTTTTCACCCCGCAGCGAAGGTGAAATAGTGGGTGTTGTCGTTTTCGGAAAACGGAAAGTGGGGTTTGAATGGATTTTACTCTCTCCGATACTGAGCAGCTGGTACTTGATACGGCTCGGGAATTTGCGCTGAACAAAGTCAAGCCGCTCGCCCGGGAATTGGATCGGACGGGGCGGTTTCCGTTGGAACTGGTTCGCGAGATGGGCGAGCTTGGACTGATGGGCGTGTATGTTCCTGAGACGCTGGGCGGGGCGGGGTGCAGTGCGCTGGCGTACAATATGGCTGTGCTGGAAATCAGCAAGGCTTGCGCGAGTACGGGCGTGATTTTGAGCGCACACACGAGTCTTTGCGTCGATCCTATTTTAAAAAACGGAACGGATGCGCAGAAGGAGAAGTATCTGCGACCGCTGGCGTCCGGACAGAAGCTGGGGGCGTATGCGCTGACTGAACCAGCGTCCGGCAGCGATGCGTCGCACTTAGACACGATGTTTGCTGATCGCGGGACGCATTACGAATTGAATGGGACGAAACTCTTTGTCACCAATGGCGGCTTTGCGGATGTTGTGATTGTGTATGCGACGAGCGACAAGACGCAGGGGCACAAAGGGATCAGCGCGCTCATTGTGGAAGCTGATTTTCCGGGATTTGCGCGGGGGAAATCGGAACACAAGCTCGGCATCCGGGCGTCGAGCACGACTGAGATCATCCTGACGAATTGCGAGGTGCCGAAAGAGAATTTGCTGGGCGCGTTGGGCAAAGGATTTTCGGTTGCGCTGGAGACGCTCGATGGCGGGCGGATTGGCATTGCGTCGCAGGCGATCGGGATCGGACGCGCGGCGCTTGAAGCGGGGGTCAAGCACGTCAAGACGCGCGAACAATTCGGCGCTCCGCTGGCGAACTTGCAGGCGATTCAATTCATGATAGCGGATAGCGCGACGGAACTGGACGCAGCGGAGTTGCTGATGCTGCGCGCGGCGAAATTGAAGGACCTTGGGCAGCGTCGGCACACGAAAGAATCCGCGATGGCGAAACTGTTCGCGAGCGAAGCGGCCGGGCGGGCGTGTGACTGTGCGTTGCAGATGCATGGGGGGTATGGGTTCATTGAAGATTACGATGTGGAGCGACATTACCGGGATGTGCGTATTTGTCGGCTGTATGAGGGGACGAGCGAGATTCAGCGGGTGGTGATTGCGGCGAATGTGTTGAAGGAGAGTGTAGTTCCACTGTGACGGGCGCTGAAGGCATTTTTTGAGAGGAGCCGCATCATGACGTTTCAATTATTTCAAGAAATAGCGCTGAATTGTGGAAGGGGCCTTAGCACTACAACGCTAGTTTAGTCTCATTTTTCGAATCGTAATTGCCGATGTTGAAATCAGGACATCGGAGACGCGATCAATGAATAGTGAATGTGTGACCGTGCAGGATATCGGGAATCTGCCGCATCGCTTGGCGCGTTTTGCGGAAGCGTTCGCGGATTGCTTTGTGCGCAAACCCAC
>JANXLS010000092.1 GCA_025355035.1 Planctomycetota bacterium
AATTCCGCCCGGACGACTTCGAGCAGCTTTGTATCTTTTGTGTCGGTGTGGTCTTCGCCCAGATCGGCCGGCCACGCGACCGTTTCCGTTCCACAACGCTGACCATTTTCGTTGTACGTCGGGGCGGTGATCGGTGACCAGCCCCAGGGCTTGTCGAGGTACGCGTCGAGTGCCTGCACGCGTGTTGCAGCCAAGCCGGGCGGACTTTTGCCGTTTACGCGGCTCTTGATCGCGTCACGCAGTTCGTCGTCGAGTTTCGCGTAAGCCTCTTTCAATTCCCGGCTCATGGAGCATGGAATCAACACACGTTCCAACGTCGGCAGCGCCGGGCCAAGTTCGTCTAACGACATGAACACGGCGCGGTCGAGCAGGAAGTGATTGAACAGATCAGGGCTGATCCCGGGGCGCGGACACTCGTTGGTTTTGTACTGCTTGCGGCGACCGCACGCGCCGCGCTGAATCCGACCGCTGAAATCGTCCGCTTCGCCGCGACAGCTACGCACTACCTGGTGCTCCATGACTCCGTACCGCGTGACGAAGCCGCGCTGGTTACGTGCGATAGCCGAGATGCGTGCGCCGCCGAGGTTCTGGATGTTGAAGCCACGCTGATTCAGAAGCTCCGCGCTCATGCGCCAGAGTGGTGCGTGCAGGTCCAGTGCTTGGCCACCGATGAGCGTGCCGGTCAACGCCAAGGTGTAACGACACGCGGACGCCAACGTGCCGAACGTGTTGCCCTGGATCGACTCAGCGGCGGCGAGTTCGTGAACCTCGTCGGCAATCAGCAGATCGAACACACCTTTCATCTTGCGCTGGATGTACCGGTCGATGTGCGGATTCTTCCGAAAGCCGCGCGCGTTGGTCAGCAGTTTGTCGCCGCAGTGTTTGCAGGCAACCGGTTCGTTGCGGGCGATGTACTCGTCGTAGATCACCGGCTCCGAACTTTCTTCGTCGCCATCTTGAACCACTTTTCCGCAGCGTGGGCAGCACGCGACCTCGACCATGCGGGTAACGTCGATTTCCTGCGTTTCGCGATTAAACGGTTTAGTCGGCGTCGGCACATCGCCCGGCAGCATTTCGCTCACCGCGTTCAACCGCACGCACAGTTTCATCTTCCGTTTTGCCGCGCACGGTCGATCCACGTCGAAGCCGAGCTTGGCCGTGTCTTTGCCGATGACGGCGACCATCGGCGATGGCGTGGTTCGGGACATCTCCGCGAACTTCATCATGTCGTCGAAGTTGCGGATGATCTTGCAGACGACACCAGGAATCATGTATTCAATCTCTCGCCGCCACTTTCTGACAATGTGTCCAGGCGACATTACGAGGAGTCGAAAGCAGCGGCGATGCAGCAACGTCC
>JANXLS010000113.1 GCA_025355035.1 Planctomycetota bacterium
CGATATCAGGAAGAAGCGTGGTATTCAGCGAAAGGCGGGAGGAAGTTTCTCACCAGCACCGCGATCACGCCACTGTTAAGGCACGGCAACGAGTTTCGCGGTTATTGCGTGGTCATTGGGGATATCACGGCCCGGAAGCAGGCCGAACACGAATTGATGGACAGCTACCGCTTCATCGAGCGGATCACACACACGATTCCCAACATCGTCTTTATTCTCAATTTCAGCGATCTTCAGAAAATCTACGCCAATGAGGAGATCAGTTCGAATCTGGGCTATTCAGCTCAGCAGTTGGCGCTGATGGGTGCTGCGCTGTTCGAAAAGATCGTGCATCCCGACGATAAGGAAAGCTTCCTTCGCCTGCGCCAGCGATGTCTGGCCATTCCCGACGGCCAGATTGAAGAGCTGGAATGCCGGATGAAGCATGCCAATGGAACGTGGCGCTGGCTTTCCTGCCGAATGGTCGTTTTCGCGCGATCGCCGGAAGGTTCTGCAACGCAGTTGCTCGGCATAGCCCAAGACGTGACGATGCTTAAGGAAAGCCAGGAGGAAGCCCAACGCATTTCGGAATTGGCGCTGAAACAACAACGTCTGGCGATGCTGGGCGAGCTCTCCGCGGGCGTCGCGCACGAAATTCGCAATCCCTTGCAAGGGATCCTCAGTTGCGTTGAAGAATTACGCGAGTTTTGCGATGGCAACGCTCAGCACATGTCTACCACCGTCAGCTTGCTGGAAGACGGGTTGCGGCGAATGGATGGGATTTCGGCGCGGCTCCTTCGCCTGGCGCGAAGCCACGAAGGTCAGAAGCAGCCTGCCGATTTCGCGCAATGCGTTCTGGGTACATGCGCCTTTGTTCAATCTCGGGCGCAGAAAAGCGGAATCTCGCTTCACATTGACATCGAACCCGGGCTGCCTCTTGTTCCCATCCACTCCGAAATGATTTCGGAGGCTCTGCTTAATCTGCTGAACAATTCGATGGACGCCTGCACTCGCGGCGCTCAGATCAGCGTGTCAGCGTTCTGCTCGAAAGAAACGGGGAATTTGGAATTGCGTGTCGCGGATTCCGGATGTGGAATTCCCCAGGAAGTTCGGAAACGGATCTTTGACGCTTTTTTCACCACCAAGCCGCCCGGCAAAGGAACCGGGTTAGGCATGACAATTGTTAAGAAGAACGTTGAGGCCCATGGCGGACACATCGAATTATCGGAAACGTCCGCGAGTGGAACGATATTCAGGATATTGCTTCCGCTCGCCTGATCCGCTTGTTTGGACAAAGGGAGTCAACTCATCATGCCATTGCATATTCTCGTCGTCGACGATGAAAAAGCGAACCGCTCCATTCTGGCACAACGACTCAACGCCGCAGGACATCTCGCCGAAGCGCACGACGGGCCTCCCTCCGCACTGAAGGCCATCGACTCCGGCGTTTGGGATGTGGTGCTCACCGACTTGTGCATGCCGAATATGGACGGCATGGAGTTCATGAAGGAGCTCAAAGCCCGCAGTCCCGAAACATCCGTGATCATGATGACGGCGTTTGGAAACGTTCAAACCGCCGTGGAAGCGATGCGTGCCGGAGCGGCCGATTACCTGACCAAACCCTTCAGCTTCGACGAACTGAGCATCCGTCTGGAAAACCTCGCCGCTCTGCGCGCCGTCAACTCGGAAGTGGCAACGCTGCGCAAATCCGTCGGGTCCTCGATGTTGTTCTGCGGGATGGTCGGCAATTCGCCCCAGATGCGGCGGGTGTTCGAACTTATCAATCGCTTTGCCGACAATCCGTCAAACATTCTGATTGAAGGCGAAACCGGAACCGGCAAGGAACAAGTCGCGCACGCGCTGCATATGCGCAGCACTAATTCGAAAGGGCCATTCGTCGCCGTCGGGTGCGCGAACGTGCCGCGGGAACTGGCGGAGAGCGAATTGTTCGGGCACGAAATGGGCGCATTCACGGGTGCCACCCGGCGGCGCAAGGGGCGCGTCGAGATGGCTCAGGGCGGCACGTTGTTTCTGGACGACGTCGACGATTTGCCCATTGAATTGCAGGGCAAACTGCTGCGTGTGATCCAGGAACACAAGTTCGAACGCGTGGGCGGCGAACAGACGCTGTCCGCGGACGTGCGTTTTATCTCCGCCTCGAAAGTCAATCTCGAGACGCTCGTTTCGCAAGGTAAATTCCGCGACGATTTGATGTATCGCCTCCGGGTGCTTGTGCTCGCACTGCCGCCGCTCCGGGAACGCAGGGACGATATCAATCTCCTGGCGATGCATTTCCTGAATTCGCTGGCGGTTCAGCGCAACGCGCCTCCAAAAGCACTGTCGCCAATCACACAGGAATGTCTTCTGGCGCATTCGTGGCCAGGCAATGTCCGGGAACTTCGG
>JANXLS010000134.1 GCA_025355035.1 Planctomycetota bacterium
GTGATCGAAAACGACTAACTTTATCGTATCGTGCGCGCATTGCGCCGACGCGCGCGTCTTGGGTCGCGAAGGCCGAATCGACACTGGCATGCGGTTGCATCCGTTGCGTAGCGTGGTCTCGGGGGTCTTGCGGTGATGGCATTGGTGACATGTCTTTTGGACATGATCCCGTTTTGGAAGATTGATGGTTTAGCGACTCCCGCGCCTGAGATTTTCACCGGCGCGCAGGAGTTGCCGCCATGTCCAAACGCAAGATCGAAAATAATAAGCAAGCCCCGCTGCGGGCCATTCATCCGCACGCAGCCGGAATTGATGTGGGTGCTGAAAGCCATTATGTGGCGGTTCCGGCCGGTTCCGTTCCGGCCGGGCAGAACGTGCGGAAATTCGAGGCGTTCACGTGCGATCTGC
The DNA here is from genome assembly GCA_025355035.1 of Planctomycetota bacterium. GTDB lineage: Bacteria > Planctomycetota > SZUA-567 > H5-PLA8 > H5-PLA8 > JANXLS01. Next base: position 409 of record JANXLS010000134.1, read on the forward strand.
ATGCCTTGTCCCATTGGCTGAAGTCGTGTGGCGTCACGACGGTGGCGATGGAATCCACCGGAGTGTATTGGATTGCGCTCTTCGAGTTGTTGGAAGCGGACGGTTTTGAAGTCCTGCTGGTGGATGCGCGGCACGTGAAAAATGTGCCTGGCCGCAAAAGCGACGTGCGGGATTGCCAGTGGCTGCAGGAATTGCATTCGTATGGATTGTTATCAGGCGCGTTTCGGCCCGCGGAACAGGGCTGTGTGTTGCGCAGCTATTTGCGGCAGAGGGGCATGCTGGTCCAGCAGGCGAGCCAGCATATTCAACACATGCAGAAAGCGCTGACGCAGATGAATCTCAAGTTGCAGCATGTGGTGGGCGACATCTCGGGAGTGACCGGGATGAAAATCATTCGCGCCATTTTGAACGGGGAGCGCGGGCCGCGAAAATTGGCGGAGATGAGGGATCGGCGCTGCAAGCACACCGTCGAGGAGATTGCCAAGGCGCTGGAAGGGAATTACCGTGCGGAACATCTTTTTGCACTCCGTCAGGCGGTGAGTTTATACGACACCTGTCAGCGCCTGATTTTGGAGTGCGACGAGCAACTGGAGGCCCATTTGAAAACGTTCCAATCGCATCCTGAAGCGGCCCAGCCCGCGGAGCGGCGCAGACTGCAACGCAAAGCGCCCCAGTTCGACTTGCACGGGGAGTTGTGCCGCGTTCTGGGAGTGGATTTGACGGAGGTGGATGGTCTGGACGCGTACACGGTGGCGAAGGTGATCGGCGAAATTGGAACCGACATGTCCGCGTGGCCGACGGAGAAGCATTTCTGCTCGTGGCTTGGACTGTGCCCCGGCAATCGAATTTCAGGCGGCAAAGTGCTCAGCCGCCGGACAAAGCCGTGCGCCAACAAGGCGGCGACGGCGTTGCGAATTGCGGCTCAAACGTTATACCGGTCGCAAAGCGCGCTCGGAGCATACTTGCGCCGGAAAAAAGCGCATTTGGGACCGCCCAAAGCGATCACCGCGACGGCGCACAAACTGGCGCGCATCATTTACAGCCTGCTGAAAGATGGCGGCAAATACCAGGACAGCGGAGCGGC
>JANXLS010000186.1 GCA_025355035.1 Planctomycetota bacterium
GCGACGCAGCCTTCAAATCCGGGCGCATCAAAGACGCTCGAGCCATCTACCTCGAAGCATTGAAACTTGTTCCAGGACACATCGATCTCATTTCGCGCCGCGATCGCGCGGATCGACGGATCTATTTCGATAATGAAATGCGCTCGGCCTCCGAATTGGAGAAACAAGGAAAACTCGCCGACGCCCTGTCGCGCTTTCGCAATGCCCAGGCGTTAGACGAAGAAAACGCCGCCGAAGTGGCCGCGCAACGCGTCGAAAAGGCGATCGACGCGGCCAAAGTTCCGGTCGTTGATTTCACCCCCGCCCCACCGCGCGATCCCAAGTTGATTCAGCTCGACCGTGTCGAAAAAGAAGCGGATGCCGCGCGCGCAAAAGAGGATTTTGTCAACGCCGAAGCAGCGTACGCGCTCGCTTCGGAATTGGCTGCACCCGCGCGCAAGGGCGGCTTCCTCGAAAAAGCGCGGCAGTGCAAGCGCTCAAATTTTCTGAAAGAAGCCAAGAGCGCCGAAGCCGCCCGCGATTTTCCGCGCGCCGAAGCCGCCTACTCAAAAGCCCTGGAAATCGTCAGCGATACCCTCATCTCTGAAAAGCTCGAAACGATCCGCCAAAAAATTCGCGACGACGAGAAAATCGAAGCCAACTATCTGTCCGCCATGCGCGAGGGCCAGGAGGCCTTGGACAAAAACGATTTCGCCGATGCCCGCGTGAAATTCGGTTCGGCAAGCGGAATCAAGCCCGATTTCTCCCCGCCAAAAAGTAAACTCAACGAGGTCGACGCACGCGAGATGTTCGTCAAAGGCGACGCCGCGCGCGATGCCGGCGATTTGGCTCAGGCCCGCCTCATCTATGAAAACGCGCTCAAAAAATGCGCGCTGTTAGAGAGCGAAACAAAGCTCCGCATCGACGCCCTGACCAAATCGCTGCCTCGTTCGGCCCGAGCCATCGCGAAAGCCTGCGCTCTCGCCAGCGACCGAATGGACGACGAAGCCGTCGCCGTTTTGGACGAGGCGCTCAAAAAAGAGCCCGGATTGGAAGCGCTGAAGACTGCCCGCACCGCTTTGGACGCAGCACGTTCAGCCGAAGATCTGATCGCTCAAGAACAGAAAATCTCCAGCGACGCGATGGAGCGCCTGCGTTTGGGTGCCGAACTGGATGAAGACGACGACGCGACGAAGAATTTTATTGCGGCCGTCGGCAAAACGCAGTTGAAGCTCCTGGAAAAATCAAAGAAGCCGCTGGCCGATTTCGCTGCCGGCGATTTCGAGTCCGCCTCAGCGAGCCTCGCCGGAGCCCGAGCGTTCGCGGCGGAATTGCAGGTCGAATTGAAAAAAGCCGTAGCTCATTTTGCAAAACAAGAGGAAAAGTTCTCCGGCACGAAACTCCCGATTTTTAAAAAACCCGTCGGCGGCGATCGAAAGAAAGAAGAAAAATATCACAGTCTGGCCGAATCGCTTACACAACTCCTCGGTCAAATCAACGCCCTTCAAAAACCGTAAAGTGCATTTTCAAAGTGACAGCGTGCTTTCGCGAGTCGCCGCCGTTCCCCTCGACTGTTGGGAGAGTGCCGACACAGGTTCCTCTGCGCGGGGTGAGGGGAAAACGTGAGACTGTAGCTGTGCGCAGGTCACTAGAGCGTTTTTTCTCAATTTTCCTGATAATCAGACGATTTAATGAAAAGCTGAGAATACAAAATCGGTCGCAATATCACTTATAATGATAGTTTCTAAGGTTGAGCGTTATGCACTATTCATAATGGTGCATGATTTTCTCAAAATCACATGGTGCATTTATATAGACTTTGTGCGGGCGTCGAATATTATATAGATGTGACGGTGCGGGAGGCTGGCAATGGCCGGGAATGTAACGAATGGACCGAGACGTGACCTTTTTGGCGACATTGCCGTCGCCAAATGCCTGTTAACATGGGCGCAAGTCCGAGATATCCTAAAAAAACAGGTCAAGTATCGCGAAAAAGGAATCGTCATTCGCATCGGCGAATTGGCGATCGAGATGAGCTATCTCTCCGCCCAACAGTGTACGGACATCATCAACGAGCAACGCGTCCGCCGCAAGCCATACGAAACCAAACAGCCGCAACTCTCGACCGATCTCCAGGAGTGGGAGGATTCTTC
>JANXLS010000915.1 GCA_025355035.1 Planctomycetota bacterium
GGCAGGCACACGTTGCAAAAATTGTCGCAGCAGTGCAGGCGTCACCGTACTGGCAGAACTGCGCAATTATCATTACGTACGACGAACATGGCGGTCGTTATGACCACGTTACTCCGCCGAGCGCTGCTACCAACGCACCGGCTGGCACGTATGATCGATTCGGCCCAGGCATCCGCGTACCGGGTATCATCATCTCCCCGTATGCGAAGAAGGGCTTCGTCGATCATACGGCTTACGACACGACGTCAATTCTGCGCTTCATCGAAAAGCGCTGGAATTTGGTTCCCTTGACGACGCGCGACGCGGCGGTAAACAGCCTCGACAACGCGTTCAATTTCAACCAACCGCCGGTCGTCAGAGTCCCTGCTGCCGCGCCGACAGCTGCGGGAGTCGGCCAGTCGGTCGTGTTCTCCGCAACCGCTACCAGCCCGACGAGTGCGCCGCTTGTGGTTTCCTGGAACTTCGGTGACCCGGCCAGCGCATCCAACACGGCGTCCACTCTGACGGCTTCGCACGCCTACGCTACGGTCGGTAAGTATACGGTTACGTTGACTGTAGCCGACACATTGAACCCGCCGATCGTGCAGACGTTGACGGTCACGGTTTCGAATGCGATGTTCGGTTCCGGAAAGGACAGCGACGGCGACGGCTTCAGCGACGCCTTCGAAAACCTGTACGGCTCAAATCCGAACGACGTGAAGAGCACGCCCTTTGGTGGCAACCCAGCGCCGACACCCGTTGCAGCCACGATCAACGCGGTAAAAGTATCGTTGGTCTTCGATCCGACGGCTCCAAGCACCGATCGCATCACGCTCAACGGTACGCTGCCGGTTCCAGCGGGAACAAAGTTGGCTGGACAAAAGATCGGCATCGACTTCGGCGGCGTTTTGCGCGTGTTGCCGATCTATGGGTACGGCGCGGGCAGGACGGCGAAGGGAAGCAATGAAATCTTCACGTTCGGCAGACCTAAGAATGGTACGGCGAAGTTCTCGGTTGCGTTGAAGAACGAAAACGTCGCGTCCATCCTTGCCGCTTCGGGATTGACCAACGCGACGATTGCAAACGCCCCCGTCACGATCACCATTAATATCCTCTTCAACGGCGCAATTTACACGAAGGCCGTCGCGTTGAAGTACAGCGCAACGAAGGGATCGATCGGCTTTACGAAGTAATGTAAAGCGCATCAAAAGTCATGGAAACTCGAGCGGCCCGGCGAAATCGCCGGGCCGCTTGCTTTGTTCGAAAAAGGAATACAGCTTACTTCCCCGCAATCGTTTTTAGGACTGCCTTCAACGTCTCCGGCGCGCTGTCCGACGTCGTGACCTCGAATTCGTTCGTCGCGTTCAGCGCGGAGTACATGGCCGCGGTGAATTCGTAGGCGTGGCGCATTTTTTCAAGCGGATTACGTTCCTTGCGCTGGTCAACAAAGTTAATCAGATTTAATGGGCGTGGAGCGACACACGCGGCGACGTGTTGCAGATCGAACGATTTCAGGCAGCCAGGCAGGTAGACGCTGAAATGGTGGTTGTGGCGGCAGCGTTGGGCGAGGCATTGAATCTGTTTGGTCTGGACGTCTTCAGCGTCCTGCGCACGATGCAGTATTTAAAAACGCGCTGGGACGTCGACAAAACCCAGATCGCAATATCAGGCACCGGGCGCGGAGCGCTATGGGGCCTTTACGCAGCGGCTTT
>JANXLS010000918.1 GCA_025355035.1 Planctomycetota bacterium
GGCGGCTGGTGCACGGTGGCGGGGTGGATCAAATCCGCTGCGATGTTTCGCTTGGGCATTCGACTGTGGGCGCGCGGGATTTTATGGGTCGGCGGCATTCGCCTCGAAACAACGAGCGCTACCGGGATCGACAAGCGTCCGTTTGTCTTCGTCGCGAATCATCAGAGCGCGCTCGATATTCCGATCCTGATCGCGGCCTGTGCACCCGATTACGACGTGCGATTCATGGCCAAAGAATCGCTCTTTAAAATTCCTTTTTTGGGCTGGGGCATTGCGGGAAACGGCTTCATTCCCATACGCCGCGAAAATGCGCGTCATGCCGCGAACGCCTTTAAGGAAATCGCTGCGAAGAACAGCGCGAATTACTCGTACATCGTTTTCCCCGAAGGAACGCGCAGCGACAATGGGCGCATTCATGAATTCAAACGCGGCGCGATCGCGCTGGTGATGCAACTCAATCGCCCGCTCGTGCCTGTGACAATCATCGACGCCTGTCGCGCGAATCCGAAGGGACGCTGGCTCGTTCGCTCCGGAACAATTCGAGTCCAATTCCACGAACCGATCACGGTCAACGCCGCTGAGTACGGCGGGGACGAACGTGCAACGCGCGACGGAGTGACGCAACGCATGCACGATTCGGTCGCGTCCGCTTTGCCCGACGATCAAAAACCTGCGTGATTATTTTTCGACGGTCGCGCTGGAAATGAGCAGATCGGGAATGCCGTTTTTGTCGATCGGATACGTCCGCTTGCATTCTTTGCACTGCAATCCCGTCGGTGCATCGGTCGGCCCGCGCAATTCAAATTCGCCACCCGCGAGAGTCGATTTCGATTTCATCGGTCGCGCAACGCAATACGGGCACGCCAGAATTTTCAACAGTTCAGCGTCGATCATGTTTCGCCAGCCTTTCGAGGTTCAATCCGATTACTTCTTAGCGCCAAAGCTATCCAACGCCGCGTTGACCCCGTGATGAATTTCCATGATTTGATCCAAACCGACGAGGCGCAACTGGTTCTTGACGTGCTCGTTAACGTTGGCCAGTTTCATCACGGCGACGTTCTCGTAGCAGAGCACGTGCATTGCGACCAGCGTTCCGATCTGCAGACTGTAGATCGATTCGATTGTTTCGAGGTTGGCAACGACGTGCATCGCTCCCTCTTCTTTGATGATCCGTTCGACCATCGTCAACGTTTGAACCGTTTTCGAGAGGTCTTCCTTCGTCAGATCGAAAACGAGGTCTTTATCGATTTTTCTAACGTTCATGGTGAATGGCCGTCGTGGTAAAGGGTGTGGACTGGTCGCTACTTCTTGGCCTTCTTCATGGCAACAGTTTTCTTGGATACGGGAACTTTCGCCTTGGACCTGACAGCCGCACGTTTCTTCGCATTCGCAGCTGTTTTCTTTGCGCGTGCGGTAGCCGCGGGCTTCTTTGCTGCTTTTCTCGGCAGTGAAACCGTCTTCGCCAATTCGACTGCGAGCTCGCGCTCCACGGCGATCGTCTGCGGTTCGGTGAAGAGCACCACCTTGGCCAAAACGTCGCGCAGATTTTTGCGCTCAACGACCATGTCGATCTGCCCGTGCTCCAAAAGGAATTCGGATTCCTGGAAACCCTCCGGGAGTTTCTTTTTGATCGTCTGTTCGATCACCCGCGCGCCGGTGAAGCCGATCATGGCTTTCGGTTCGGCGATGATGATATCCCCCAGGAACGCGAAGCTCGCCGAAACGCCGGCGAGTGTAGGATGCGTCAGCAAGGTCACGCACAACATCCCCGCCTGGTCGTGGCGAAAGAGCGCGGCAGAAGTCTTGGCCATCTGCATCAACGAAAACGCACCTTCGTCCATGCGCGCGCCACCCGAACAGCACACGATAATGACAGGTCGTTTCGTTGCTGTCGCGTGTTCGATCGCGCGCGTGATTTTTTCGCCGACGACCGATCCCATCGAGCCGCCGATGAATTGGAAATCCATCACTGCGACGACGACTCCGCGGCCTTGAATTGTGCCTTCACCGCAAACGACGGCATCCTTCAGACCCGTTTTGTTCTGCGCTTCTTTAATGCGTTCGAGATAACTGCGGCGGCCTTTGAACTGGAGCGGATCTTCAGCTTCTAAATTGTCGAACAGTTCGGTAAAACTGTTTGGGTCCAGCAGCGTTCCAATGCGCTTCAATGCACTAATTTGAAAGTGGTAGCCACAGACCTTGCAGACTTCGAGCGCCTTTTGCAACTCTCTGATAAAGAGCGTTTCGCCACACGCATTGCATTTTCTAAACTGCGATTCGGTTTGAATACGGCGCGGTGCGTTCTTGATTGGTTCAGCCATCGAAAATTTTTTCCCCGATAAAATTTGAGCGATACTCATATTATGCAAAACCGAAAGGACGTTCAAGGCATTTAAAGATTCGAACGCACGTTCTCTGCAATTTTTGAATCCTTTTCGCTTCGCATACGTCACTAATATGGATTGTGGAGAGTCACGGAGGCAACGCGCGATGCGGACGTTGGGGATGGTCGAGGAATTTATTTCATCGGTGGGTCGCGGACATCAGGAGCGGCGCAACGCGAAGTTTGCCGCGATTGGGACGGCTGCCGCGTTGGGAGCTCATCAGGTGGAAATCGCGCAGACAGTTCGCGCGTTGCTGGGCACATGCCCGACGCGCGGACCGCTGAACGCTCACACCATCACCACCCATTATCGCGACGAATTCACCATCGAGACACTGACATTCGAAGGCATGGCGGGTGCCGTTGTGACCGCGAATCTTTACCTTCCCGTTGGCCGGGCGGAACCGTATGCGGCCGTCGCTGTTTTTTCGGGCGATGCGCCGGAAGGCAAAATGCAGACCGAACGGCAACGCATGGGACAACTGTTCGCGCGCCGAGGCATCGCTGCGCTGCTGTTCGACAGCACGGGACAAGGCGAGCGGCTGGAGTTCTACGATTCCACGTTACGCCGTTCGTGGCTCGGGCGCAATCCGAGCGCCGAACGCGCGCACCTCGGCCAACCGATGTTGCTGACCGGTAACCGGCTCACGCATTGGATGGCGTTCGAAGGATCACGCGCATTGGATTATCTCGCGTCGCGCTCGGACATCGATGCGCGGCGACTGGGCATTGTCGGTGACGGTTCCAGCGACGCGCTGGTACGGATCGTCTGCTGCATGGAACCGCGACTTGCTGTCGCTGCAATCATCGCGGACACGAATGCTGATGCCCTGCTGGGCGGTGAGAGCATGGAAAACACCTTGCCCGGTGTGCTGGCTCATGGAATTCTGCCGCAGGATTTTCTGCTGCCGTTCGCCCCGCGCCCGTTCCTGCTGGTACGCTGCGCGCAGCAAAAAGAAGAATTACCGCACGAAGCGACCGTTCGCGATTTGACGCGCGTTTATAAAATTCTGGGCAAGCTGGATCGTTTTGAAGCAGCAGAAGAGCGCGGCGTGAAAGGCTTCGCGAAGTTTACGCGAACGCGCATCGTCGATCATTTCGCGCGCGGATTTGGAATGGGGGTCGAGCGGCTTCGCGATCTGGAAGCCGCAGCCGAAGCGGTGGAAAACCTGCGTTGCACCGAAACCGGCCAGATCCTCAATTCGCTGAACGCGCCGAGTCTGTTCAGCATTCATTCAGGGATCGCACACGAAATGCCGCCGATCATCAAGGAACCGACCAGCGCCTCCGAATCGGTTGCGTTGCGAGCGGAATTGCGCGCTCGGTTTGCTCCATTACTCTCGATGCCCGAAGCGGCTCAGTCCGTCGTAAGTGAAGTCGAAAGCCGCTCGAACGATTGGGGCATGCAGGTCGAGAAAGGCCGCATCGTCATCGCGGACGGACTGTTCGTGCCATACAGCTTTTACACGCGTCCTGCCGGCAATGAAAACACCTCGCGGTCCTCATCGCCGGTCCTGCTCGCGCTGCATGAGCGCGGGATTGCCGGGGTGACGGGCGCGAGTGAGTGGATGAAGCTTATTCCGCAGGCCGGTTTCCATGTCATGGCGATCGACGTCCCGGGCGTGGGCGAAACACGGCTTCAGGCCGATCGCGAAGAAAACGATGGCTACGACGTCATCTTGAACGGGCCTGAAACAGTCTGGACGCGGCGAGCGTTGAACGCGGGATTGAATCTGTTTGGTCTGGACGTCTTCAGCGTCCTGCGCACGATGCAGTATTTAAAAACGCGCTGGGACGTCGACAAAACCCAGATCGCAATATCAGGCACCGGGCGCGGAGCGCTATGGGGCCTTTACGCAGCGGCTTT
>JANXLS010000209.1 GCA_025355035.1 Planctomycetota bacterium
CTCAGACCGCCACGTCTGGAACACTCGTCTGTTCGCCGTCGGCTTGGATCATCTCGATCTGGGATCGTTCAAGAACCGCGAATGCGTCGTCTTCGAAGTCGACGCCCCTTTCCGGGGCCTCTTTGAACACGTTGGAAAAACACGCGTCTGGTTCGACGTCCTGACTGGCGTCATCGTTAAAATGACCGCGGAAATCCCCATCGGCCCTGCCGAAGCCGTGCTGAATCTCGAGGAATCCAGGAACTCCCCGCTCCACGTCAAGAATTGATCCCCGGCGTATGTATATTCCACGCTGGGAATTATGAAACGCGAATTGAAATGTTAAGGCGACACGACATCTCAATTCAAATACGGCAACAACTCCGCCGCCGGTACACTCAATCGCCGACCATCCCCCAGCAAAAAATCGACTGTTTCCCCGCCGGAAACAACCGTGCATTCGCCGTATGCGCGCGCGGCTTTATCGGGTTTTTTGTTCAGTCGTGAACCGCCCAATCCGCTCCAATGCTGGCAAGGATGCTGAAGTGGAACCAAGCATCAGCGCATCTGTTTTCATTCGCGTGACTTCCAATCGCCTTACTTAGAAATTGGCAGCAGCTCTACCGCAGAAAAATCAAATGAGTTCCGTCGCCCACCATTTTTGTTCATGTCAAAGTGTTGGCCGGCCGTAAACCGGCCCATAAGTCAACAGGTGGGCGTTCCGTGTGACGGGACGTCAGCGTGGCGGTTTTAGCGATCGACTTCGAGCTTCTCGCAAATCTTCTGAGCGCCCTTTAGTTTCGGTTCCAGCTCGAACGCTTTCTTCAAATGCATCCGCGCCTTCTTTTCGATGTTGCCCTTGAAGTAACTCTCTGCGATCTTCTTGTGTAGATACGCTTCCGTCTTCTTGCTGACACCCATCGACATCACTTTTTCGTAAATCTTCACGGATTCGATCGGTTTGCAGCGCCGCGCAACTTTTTTGCAATAAATATCGCGAATCCGATCCTTCACTTCTTCCAGGAAAAACCGCATCGGTAAATTTCGTTCAGCGTTATACACATTCTCATAGAACCGCAACGCAGCCTTCCAATTCCCCTGGCGCTCATACTCCTCGCCCATCAGGAACTGACAGTCTAGATAGTCCTTCTGATCCAAGAACTGCCAGACTTCGAAATTCTCGTCCTTCTTTTTCATCCGCTCATAAATTTCAATTGCCACTTGCGGAGCGTCGTTGAGCAAATTATAAAGAATCAGCCGTGACTGAGCCGCAGGGTCGTCTGCTCGTTTGGCCAAGTTCTCGCGGTACGGATCCTGGAACGCTTTTAAGAAAGGACGAAGCTTGCGGTCATACTCCCCGCGCTCCTGCTCATTCATTAACGTATCGTAAGCCTTCAGGATCACCCGCATTTTCGCTTCGGCCCACTTGGTTCGCGACGAATTGTGGTCCGGGTGGTATTTCTTTGCCAAACGCCGGAATGAGCGCTTGATTTCATCCGAATCCGCTTCCGGTTGAATCTCCAGCACTTCGTAGTAATTGATCATTCCTGAGATCACTTATGACCTCCTTATAACGATTCTATGTCGGCCTCATGTGCCGCTATCCATGTCACATCATGATTTTAGAAAGAACATAACAAAAAGTAAAGACTTTTGTTTGCCGATTCATGACACAGATGATAGTTTTTTACCATGTATTTTTAAATTATTATATACAAACGACTTGTATATCTATCGAGCGTCTACTATTTGCCCGCGCACCGATTAATATTGGAAGATTTTAAAGCTCCTCGCGAAAAACATTTCGCACAGTGCGCTTTTTAGTTAATATTATCTTAATAACAATCGCGGCCGCTCTGCGATTCGACGCAAAATAAAACCGATCGCTTCCCTTAGAACCTATCCCAAAACCCGACGCATCCATCTGCATGAGGCGGGCGGCTTGGCCCTTCGTCAGTCTCGCTAAGCGTATTTACCTCAATACGCTGCGCTCGATTTCCTCGGTCCACTTGCCCGGCGCGGCGCATCTGGACGCGCCGAGTTTTGGGATAGGTTCTCATTCTAAATAATCATGTTCTTATTACAAAAATAAACCATTTGACTCGCCGTCTGCTGCCGATCCTTCATCGCCCGGTTTCCCGGCTCCAGTTTCAACGCGTCTTCATACAAATCAATCGCGTCCACCAGCAGCGCTTTCGCTTGCAGCAAAATTCGATTGTTGTCGTTCTTATTTCCGCCCACCCCCACCGTATACTTGCGCAGAACACACATCCCCTCGTTAAATTTCGCGTTCGCGTGCTCCAAAACCTTCGCTGCCGGTCCGGTGCTCGTCAGATTATCCACAACCAACTCCAGCGCTTCCTCCCGCACCGGCGGCTTCGCCTTCAGACCTTCGGACGCCGCAATAGACATCGACCGTCGCGTATGAACCTTTGTGTCGGTCACCTTCACAGACGCTCTGAAATCCGACTTCACCTTATCCAACACTTCGCTATGAAAGGACGCAATCGCATCTCCCGCCGGCGCAAAATCCGGAAGAAGATTCCCGAGCTTCTTCAAATCGTCGATCACCTGCAAACGACGTCCGCCTGAAATCAACAACGTCGCGCGCCCAATTACCCGACGTACCACTACCATCCGCAAACTGTCGCCCAATTTCGGATCCGCCGCATGACCCGGTCCTCCATCAAAGGCGCGGTTCAAATACATCATGCACTCTTTACCTAGATTCAACCGTTTGCACAGATAAACGAGATCATAATAATCCGTGCTGTGCGAAATCGTCGTCCCGCTCTCCTGAGCCAGCACCAACTCCGTAAATTCCGCTCGCCGTTTTGCCAACGGCATCGGCGTGATCTTTTTAATTTCGCTGGTCGGAATCGGAAATTTCTGAATCCCTTCGGCCGCCGGATTCGCTTCATTAACCTGCTGAACGTATACGCTTTCGTTGTCGTCTTTGATTTTGATCGCCCGGATTTCATCCCCGGATGTCGTTTCGATGGACACGGCCTTGTCGGTCTTCGCATAGTCAGCGACTGCTATGTGCTTCGTCGCATTCAAAAATTCGACAGCCTTCTGCCTCCAGATTTGCGATTCGTCCTTCAACGCCGGACCGAGCTTGATCGTCGATGCCTGCTCGAACTTCTGCGATGCCCCGTCGAAATCAAACGCCTCCAACAGCGCCTTGCCTTCATCCAAAAGCCCCCGCGCCTTCGCTTCGTCTTTTGGCGAAATCTGCTGATCAATCACAACCGTCGCAGGTGGATTCCCCAGAGTCGGCACGGCATCCTGATTCCTCTTCTGAGCTTCAACCGGAAGCTTCTTTTCGACCACTATCGGCGCATGTTGCGGCACAACCGGCGGCGGAGCCGGCGGTGGCTTTGCT
>JANXLS010000218.1 GCA_025355035.1 Planctomycetota bacterium
GAAGAATCAAGGATGTTACCTATTAAGAAGCAATGTAACAGGCTGGAGCGCGGAAGAACTGTGGCATGCTTACATTCAATTAACCGAAGCGGAGGCTGCCTTCCGAATACACAAAAGCGATTTGTCATTAAGACCTGTGTGGCACCAAAAAGCAGACCGTGTGCAGGCCCATATCCTTGTCTGCTTTTTGTCATATGTACTCTGGAAGACGCTGGGACAATGGTGCAAGCGCGCGGGCCTGGGCACGGAACCGCGAAAAGTATTGGATGAGTTGCAGCAGATCAAATTGGTGGATGTGGTGTTACCCACGCGGCGTGGAACAGAGATCCGAAAGCGTTGTTTGAGTCAACCGACCGAGCACCAAGCGATCTTGCTGGAGCGTCTGCGTCTGCCGTTGCCCAAGCAACTCAAGAGCATGATCGGCGAAAAACTTTTGACTGGAATGTAGTGGAGACTGGAAAGTCGGGGCGTTGATTCTAAAGGGGTTATGGGAATAACTGCGGAAGTTGGGTTAGGGCTTTTCGTACAGGCTCTTAGGCAGCGGACATTCATCTCGTACCGCGTACGGTACGTGTCGATCTCCGCGACGGTGTTGCCAGCATCATCGACCTGCGGTTTCGTTGACACACGCCGGACGACCGACGTGAGCGTGCCTTTGATCAGGAAGCGATTGCCGTTGGACTCGATGATGCCGTCGCACAGACCACCGGCGAGTGCCAAGGCCAAGTGCCCGTGTTTCAGCGGCAGCAGCGGTCGACCGATGGGCGGCGCGGGCGCAGCTGCTTCACGAAGCAATCCGCTGCGCAGCGGCGAGCGGCTGACGGCATCCACGATCACGTCATTCCCGAGCCGCGTGCGGCGCAGGGTGACGGCCTTCTGCACAGGCATGAGCGTCGCGAACGGCTTCATGTCGTCGCGAAGTACCGGCCACTTCGATGGCTCAGCGGCCCAGCGTGGAAACGTCAGCAGCGTTTTGTTGAGCGCCTTCTCCCGCCGCCGCGCGAGCAGTACGCACTGCTTGAAGTCCTGATATTCCGGTTCCGGGTAGCGCCAGAGGCCCAGCAGTTCGTAGTCGCGCTCGACAGCGACTGCCAGGCCAACATCGGCGTCTCCCAGAACGTAATCCGGCACGATCATCAAGAACAGCCCGCTTCCGCGCGCGGGCCATTCCTTGACGCGGTTGAAGAGCGTGTGTTCCATTCGACCGACGCCGCGAATTCTGTCAAACGGCGGATTATAGTAGAGGAGACTGACGGGCTGATCGACCGTAGCGTCCTCGATGGCCGACCACAGGACATTGTTCGAGGCCAACATAACGGCAGCTTTTTCATGCCGGGACTTGTCGGACTCAATGCCCAGCAACGTGACGTTCAAATCCGGCTGACGATGGAGCCAGTTTTGACGCAGATCGAAGATGGCTTTGGCGGTGCCACAGCCGGCGTCGAGGATGACGAACGGGCCGGGGGCGGTCAACCTGAAGAGATTGGCCACGGCGGTGACGATGCGATCTTGAGTGGGGAAAAATCCCTGTTGTACGCGTGCAATTTC
>JANXLS010000219.1 GCA_025355035.1 Planctomycetota bacterium
CCGCACGTCGTGCAAGTTGTGCAACACCATTCGCCTCGTCACACGCCGGTTGGGGTCGTTCCGCCGCCTCCGTTTGTGCCATTGGTGCCGTCCGCGCCTCCTTATAGAGACCACGCCTTCGCGGCGCATCCTCACGTGGATACCCACGTTCATTCAGTTGCCCCGGTTCCTGCCGGTGTGCCGCATGAGAACGTTGCCGTTTCTGGCGTTGAAATTCCTCAAGTCGCGGCCTCGGCGGTTGAATTGTCGAGCTTCGGTTCGGAGTCACACGGCAAGCACACGAGCTACGAACCGACTATGTCGCCGCTTGTTTCCGTAGAAACAACACATTCGCCGGAAGCGAGCATTCGGTCGTCCTCTCACGATGCGATTGTCGAAGAAGGCGATTCGAACTACGCCGAATCGATGGCTGACGAATCAGCTGGAATTTACGAAGAAGCGTCACCGACTGCTGCCTATCTGACGCCAGTTGAACTGGTGCCCGAAGCGGAAATCGTTGAAAACGCAGAGCCCATCCACGTTGACGGCGCAGACGACGAACTTCTTGCTGCCGTTCCCGAGACAGTGGGTGGGGGCGATCCGGCGCTTGCGCACGTGGGACATTCTCAGCAGTCCGGCAAGTCCGGGCAGCAGCAGCATCCGCGTCAAAAGCAGTCGCGCAACTGGCGCGAATCCACGTACGAGAGCTCAACGGTCGCGCCGCAAGTTGCGCCGTCGACGGTGCGTAAAGTCGTGCTGCTGAATTCGACCGAACCGGGTGAAATTCGCGTGGCGATTTTGGAGAACGGCGAACTCGCTGAAATCTTCATGGAACGCAAGAGCCACTACCAGCAGGCGGGGAACATCTATAAGGGGCGGGTTGTCAACGTCGAGCCGTCGCTGCAAGCGGCTTTCATCGACTTGGGTGCTGAACGCAATGGCTTCCTTCACGCGTCGGATGTGATTCCTCCGAATGGCGGCTATCCCGACGTTCTCGACAAAAAAGTAGTGGAAAAAGGTGGGCAACGTCGATTCGATACGCCGCGCGACAACGCTCAGCGCCCTCAGCGTGATCAAAAAGATTTCCAGCACAACCGCGAGCCGCGCGAAAAA
>JANXLS010000254.1 GCA_025355035.1 Planctomycetota bacterium
TTCGCCGACGGTAAACGCGCCGCCGTGTGTACCTGGAGCGGCGATGTCTGGATCGTCTCCGGCATCGACGACGCGCTCGGAAATCTCACGTGGAAACGTTTCGCATCCGGCCTGTACCAACCGCTCGGCTTGAAGATCGTCGACGACATGATCTACTGCACCTGCCGTGATCAGATCGTGAAGCTTCATGATTTTAATAACGACGGCGAAGCAGACTTCTACGAGTGCTTCAACAACGACTTTATTCTCTCGTACCACTTCCACGAATTCATGATGGATTTGCAGACGGATGCGGACGGCAATTTTTATTTCGCGAAAAGCGGCACTCCCGGCGTCGGCGGTCCGAATTTCGACATCGTCACGCCGCACAACGGCTGTTTCTTCAAGCTCTCGCGCGATGGAAAATACCTCGACATCGTCGCGCGCGGATTGCGCGCGCCCAATGGTATCGGAGTGGGCCCGCACGGTGAATTGACGAGCGGCGACAACGAAGGGTCGTGGGTCCCCGTATGTCCGATCAACGACGTGAAGCAGGGCGGCTTCCTCGGAGTCGTTCCTGAAAGTTGGCCGGGCAAACCAGTGCCTGATAAACGCGATCCGCCAATATGCTGGATTCCATGGCACGTCGATAATTCGGCGGGATGCCAGGTGTGGGTGACCAGCACGAAATGGGGACCATTTGAAAACGAAATGCTGCATCTTTCCTATGGAAAAGCATCACTGTTCCACGTGCTGACCGAACGCGTACACGACGTGACTCAGGGCGGAGTCGCAAAATTCCCGCTGCAATTCGGAAGTGGCATCAATCGTGCTCGCTTTAATTCAATCGATGGACAATTGTATCTAACGGGCTTGAAGGGATGGCAGACGACCGCGTCCCATGATGGTACCTTTCAGCGTGTGCGATACAACGGCAAGCCAGTGAACCTCCCGGCGGCGTTGCATGTCACGCCATCGGGAGTGGCTTTGACGTTTACAGCCCCGCTTGATAAAGAAACCGCTGAAGATGTTGGGAACTATGCAGCGTGGTGGTTCAATGTTGTTTGGAGAAAAGAATATGGATCGGATCGCTGGTCACCAACGGATCCGAAACTAAAATGGCCCAAAAGTGCGACAAATCCGCCGGGAGAAACGATTGTGATCAAATCAGCCAAGCTGTCCGCTGACGGAAAAACTGTGGATTTAGAAGTGCCTGGATTGAAGCCCGTAACGAACATGATCATCGACATGAAAATCAAGGCCGCAGACGGCTCAAAGATAAATCAGGAAATCTGCAATACGATCCATTTTTTGCCATAACACATCAGCGTGTAATTCGTCAACGTTGAGAGAGATAACGCCTTTTGTTTAGGACGCATTAAGTTTTTCGAACGTTCGTATTTTGTTGTCGAAAAAGGGTTGCGAAGCCGGATTTTATCCGTATCGTGACCTCGCTATTGAGCATCTAAAATAAGCTTCTAAAAAACGATGAATTCGATCATGAAGACGTTGCTTCTCATGGATCGATTTGAGCGGTACTAACCCGTACCGCCTGACGGGATTGTATTAATGCGTAATACGTTTCAACTTTTTTTCTTGCTTGCGTTGGCAACGACGCATGCAGTTGCCTATGAGCAGTACGGCGGCAGGTGGGAAGCCATGGACTACGGTCCATTTCTTTCGATGACGCTGAACCAGGGTAATGATGAAGGCGGGCGCGAAAAAGCGACCCTGAAAGCCACCGTCGTTAAATTTGGCACGTCCTACAATACCGCGTGCCTCGCCTACGACACCGAAACAATGCGCATTTCGCAGGCATGGTCGGGTGGGTTCATCAACTTCAATGGCGTGGCGTTCAGCGGCAATCACGGCAGCCAACCTCGAGCGCGCGGCACCGTTCATTTCAAAACGAACAATACGCCTGGGTGGGCGATCAATGGAAAATTCGCGGATCCCCGTCCAGATCGACGCGGTCCCTTGCCTCACGATTGTCTAACATACAAAGGCATCTATCGCCACGGACGTGACGTCATTTTTTCGTACTCCATTGCCGACTGTGCCGTATTGGAAATGCCTCACGCAACACGTACTCAGGATGGCTCGGGAACTGAATTTGCCCGAGTGCTAAACTTGGGACCCACGAAAAACACGCTGACGATTCTGGCCTGCGAACTGGACTACGGGCGCTCTGAAATCATCCGCGTCGGTG
>JANXLS010000926.1 GCA_025355035.1 Planctomycetota bacterium
CACAACGCGGCTCGATCCGCGCAAGTCTATCCGGGGAATACCTACGGTCGGCAGAATGGCGCTTCCACAAATGGCGGTATGCGTGCCGTGGATACTACGCAAAACAATTCCTACCAGCCGCCCGTTCAACCGCCGGTGCCTCAGGGCATTGGTTTGATGACGCTGCAGGGCAACATCCAAGCCGCCACCGATGAAGTCCGCCGTGAACTCGGCGCCAAGCAGCGCTCCGGCCTGTTTACGGTTGGGATGGTGGCTGTGTTCTTGTTTGTGATCGGTGCGATGGGTACCGGCATTGCGTACTACTTGAACCATACTGCAACAGTGAGTCTTAAAGCACCGATCGAAGCGTTGACGAATAATGCGACAAGCGCGCAAGTTGCAGCCAATGATCTGGGCAATAAAGTAAACTCCGTCGATCAGAAGGTCAACCAATTGGGCGCCGCTCATGCAGAAACCGATAAGAAAGTGGAAGATGTTGTGTTGAAGAATAACGCTTTAACAGTAACTGTAAATGGAGTCGCTAATGATGTGAAGGCCGGTCAGGATCGCGCCAATCGCATTGAGGCGGAATTGGCAATAGCCAAACAGGATATTACAAACATTGCCACGCCTTTCCAAAAGCTTGTCGAGGGCGATAACCATTACTACTATTACAATATCGTCGTGCGCAGCGCCGACGGCGAATTGGCTCCCACGCAGGAAACGTACATCGGATTCGCTTTGTCGGCGAAAGATGGGTTGATTGCAACCGACGGTCATACAGCAGTCATTCTTCAGGACATTATTCGAGGTGGCAGCATTGTCGAAGTCCGTTCTGCTCTGAGCCCGTTTGACACGTATCGTGTTGAAAAGGCGATTCCGAACCAGGCAGCGTTCAACGACAACGAAGAGAGGAAAAAGAACCCGGCGGATAATCTGACCTCGAAGCAGCAATTCTTCGCGAACGTCGGCATTTTGAAGGTAAACCTTAAATCAAAAGGTAAGGTCAAGCCGGGAAAGTTTGGTTTCGAAAACAATCCGAACGATGAACCGTTGCCGGTTTTCGGCGGACAAAAAGGCCTGACCCTGGCGAATTCAAATGAAATCGAAAAAATCGGTTCCGGCTTCCCGATCGGAATGGTTGGAATCCCCAATTTCAACTCCAACGCCTATGACCACGACATCATCCACCAAACGGCTCCGCAGGTCTTCACCGGTACGGTCAGCAATCGCTTGGGCAACGACGGCGAAGTCACCAAGGGTGCGCAGTTTGGCTTCCTCCAGCACAAGGTGAACGATGGACTGTCGGGCAGTCCGGTGTTCAACTCCAGTCAACACGTAATCGGTATCAACGTTCGCAGTCACCACAGAGACCAATCCAATTACGTTGTCAATATCCAGGAATTGATTGACTTTGTTCATCAGCAATTCGGGGACATTAAGCTGGAAGTATTCTCAGACACACCAGCATCGCTTCCGATCGATCATCCGGTGAAGTAGTCAGCTTAACTAGTGTCACACTGTGCAGCACCTTCTCTTTAACTCTACAAACTTACATGGAAAGGCTACAATCATGAAATACGCACTAATGACTTTGCTGCTTGTATTTTCGTGTGGAATCGCGAACGGTTACGAGTACTCAAACGGTTCAAGCGTCTCCTCAATCAGCACTCACTTCGACGCGTTCCTCAAAGTCTTCAATGACGTGTGCCCCGATAGGAACGATTCGGTGGCCGAGTACGACTGGTTCAAGACAAATTCAACAGACTCCTTCAGCTACCTCAAGAAACTGATCGAGGACACCACGCGCGACGCGAAGTCGCGCAAAGCGGCTCTCTACATTTATGTCAGGATCGGATTCAGCGACAAAGACGAGCGCGTAAATTACGCCTACGCCACTCCGGAATTGCAGGACTGGGTCGGTAAAATCCGAAACTACATCAACCACATTCCGTGTACCGACGTATTGCTTGTTACGCGCACTCAAATACCTGGCGACCCATTAGACCCGGTGCTCTTAAGCCAGTTTGAAAAGCTCCGTGATGAAATCTCGCAATCGAATATCACTCTGGATAAAACAAAAAATATCAATGTTAAGACGTTAGTCGATTTTGGCGACATCAACAAATTGGGTCAGATGTTGGAAATCAGCGTCCAGAAAACACTTGAATTTGTTGAAAACGATACGATTAAAAATTTGTTGCTCAAATATCGCGAAGGCTTGAACCGAAAGAGCGTGCCGGATTTCCAGAATTATATTTGGTTGACTAAACTTCAGTCAAAATTGAAAAACCTGATTTCGTTCCGCAAAAATGGTGTGTTTCCCTCGAATTCGGAAAAGTCAAAGGATTTTGACGCGATTAAAAAGTACCTCAACTCCAACATTACCGCGTTTAATCCGGTCGACTTGGCAGACTTGCACGACAGCCTGGGTGAAGAAATCGTGGATATCATCGGCGTTCTGATTGAGGCCTTGACGCCGGGTAGTCGAAAAGAAGTCTTGTCCAAATTCCAGAAAGTCAGCCGCAAGAATCCCGGTTTGCTGGCTCATTGGATTGATGAATTCGGCCGAAACGGCGATCTGGGTTACCTCCCTGAAATCTCCCAGTATCTGGTCATCAAGGATAAGGATGAAAAGACGCAAAAATTGCTGCGCGATGCTGCGGAAGGTGCCTTCGCGAAACTTGCAATCAAGCGCTTTTTCCTCAAGACGGTGGACAAAAATGGCGACCCCGAAAAAGTCATACCGTTCAAAGAGAATCCGCCGAAAGACACTGCGGATGCCATGACCGCGGAAAGTTGGTTCATCTGGTGGGGCCAAAGCGGTGAATCGATTGTTCGCGACGCTCTGCAAAATGAACCGATTCGCGACGTTCGCGGTCTGCCCCGAAGCGGAGCAGGCGGGTTCGAAGATCCGAACAAAGATAAGAAGTAGAACTGATGTTGAAACGGTTTGACCAATTTGAATCGTGATATACAAGAGTGACAAGACGAGTGCCAGTCGAAAATGCTTCGGCTGGCATTCGTATTTATGCGGGTTGCCTGAATCGGCTCGGGAGTCTGATTGATGTCTTCGTTCAAGGCCACTTCTGAATCCGCGCCGGAGTATCTTGCTGGCCGATTCCGCGTCCAGGGCAGGCTCGGCGAAGGCACCATGGCCGTTGTCTATAAGGCGTGGGACGAGTCGGCCGCGAACTGGGTTGCTGTTAAATGCATTAAAAAGACGCTGGCTGAAGATAGTCAATTCATGCAGTCGGTTCACGATAATTTCGACCTGACTAAACCCATTCGACATCCGCATATTTGCTCCTCGCTGGAATTAATCAAGGTCGAAGCGACCGGCGAAGTTCTAATTGTCATGGAATTCGTCGAAGGTCTTACGCTGACCCAATGGATTCGCAACTGGCAATCCCGGCATCTCGGCGAAACAATGCCGATGGATACGGTTTTGGCCATCGCTGAACAACTGGCTTACGCGCTGGATTACGCGCACAGCCTTCCCGTTCGAAGTCGGTCCGTGGGTACGGTGTCGAAATACGGCATTATCCACCGCGATCTCAAGCCGGACAATATCCTCGTTGTTGCAGATAAAGTGTATCGCCAAAATTGGCCCAGTATCAAGATCGTCGACTTGGGCCTCGCCATTGAAATTCAAGCCAACATTTTAAGCAAATCGATTGGCGGCATGAAAAACGCCATGGCCGGCTCGCCCGCCTACATGGCACCCGAGCAATTTCGCGGAAACACCTTGACGCGCGGCGTCGATCAATGGGCGCTGGCTGTGATCATTTACGAAATGGTCTCAAACCGTCGTCCGTTTGAAGGCAAAAATTGGCAGGAAACCGCAGGTAAAATTGTGTTGTGCCGACCGCAGAAGCCGGCCACACTGACAGAACCGCAATGGCTCGCTCTGCATCGCACTTTCCAGGTCGACCGGCGCAAGCGCTATGAATCGTGCATGGGATTGCTACGGGCGCTGGCAGATTCCGACACGGGTACGATTAACACGATCCAGGGAGTAGCCCCGTCGATGCCGGGCGAATTCGACGGAATTGACGAAAACGAAATCGACCCGACTCAACGCGCCGCACTTATCAAGCGAATTCTGATCGCAGCAATCGCATTGCCACTGGCGATTGTGGCGGCGTGGTTGTTGTTTGGCTTTGTAACGAGACTCAATGAAAGCAATAAACTGAAGGACGAACTAGACAAAATCGCCAGCAGGGCAACCGATGCTGCCGGACGAATTGACGCTTTAAAGGCACTCAAGGATCTGGCAATAGAAATTCCCAATGCAAAGGAGAACGACGGCTACAGAGTGCTTGAAGGTCAAATATCGGCGAGGGTTATCCAGCGAAAGAAAGTTCAAGAAGCGCTCGAAAGTACATTGAACGCCAGTATCAACAAAGACAACAAGCTCGCGCTTAAACTCTTGGGCGAAACTGAAGCACTCATCGGAAAAGATGCTGAATTGATATCTGAGTTTGAAGGACCGGTCAATTCGCTGCAGTTTGCATTGATTCAAGTTTCGAATACCAACAAATCCAACAATCCCCGTGATCTAATCTCGGAGATCGAAACTACACTCACGGGCAAGAAGTTGAATGCGGCTGGAATCTATGAATTAGGCTCAACCGATAAAATGCTTATTGAAGGAAACTTAGCCAAATTATTCGAGCAAGACTCGACA
>JANXLS010000279.1 GCA_025355035.1 Planctomycetota bacterium
GGCGGGCTGCGCGGTACTTCGTCAGACTCGCTTAACGTAGTTTCCAAATACGTTTCGCTCGTCTTCCTCGTCCCGCTTGCCCGGCGCGGCGCATCTTTGACTCCATCCATTTGAAAAACGCTCTAAAAAAAGCGGACCAAAAGGTCCGCTTTCTTTATTGCCGTTCCTCAGCACTCAGCACTCCGGACTCAGCTCTGTTTTACTTTGCTTGTTTTTCTTTGTCGAATTGCGCATCGAAGACGATATTGCTGGATTTGAAGTCGACTTTTTTGACGAACGCGCAGGCTTCGGCGGCGCCTTGTTCGCGGTCCATTTTGCCGTCCTCCCATTCGACGCTGAGCGGGCCGGCGTAGCCGACGTCGTTCAATGCGCGGATGATTTCTTCGAAGTTGACGCTGCCGCGGCCGAGGCTGCGGAAGTCCCAGGATCGGCGGTAGTCGCCGAAGGTGATGTGTCCGCCGAAGACGCCGGCTTCGGTCGGGGTCGGCGAACTGTACGCGTCCTTCATGTGGACGTGATAAATGCGGTCGCCGAATTTGCGGATGAACTTCACGTAGTCCACGTTCTGGTAAACGAAATGGCTGGGGTCGTAGTTGAATCCGAACGCTTTGCGACCGTTCAATGCGGCGACGGCGCGTTCGGCGCTGGCGACGTCGAAGGCGATTTCGGTCGGGTGGACTTCGAGCGCGAATTTGACGCCGCATTCATCGAAGACGTCGAGGATCGGGTTCCAGCGGGCTGCGAAATCATTGTAGCCCGCGTCGATCCAGTCGTTGGGGACCGGCGGGAAGCTGTAGAGGTATTTCCAGATCGACGAACCGGTGAAGCCGTTGACGACGCTGACTCCGATGTTCTTGGCGGCTCGGGCGGTGAGGATCATTTCTTCGGCGGCGCGCTTGCGGACTCCTTCGGGGTTGCCGTCGCCCCAGATGCGGCCGGAGGTGTCGATGGACTTGTGGCGCGCGTCGATTTCATCGCAGACACATTGGCCGGCGAGGTGGTTGGAGATCGCGTAGACTTTCAAGCCGTGCTTGGCTGGAATTTCCTTGCGAGACTTGGCGTAGGCGAGATCGGTCGCGGCTCGCGCGACGTCGACGTGATCGCCCCAACAGGCGAGTTCGATGCCTTCGTAGCCAAAGGCCTTCGCCTTTTCGCACATCGTTTCCAATTTAAGATCGGCCCACTGGCCGGTGAACAAGGTTACGGGTCTGCCCATGGATTTTAGACTCCTCTGTTTTTTCGTTCCGGCCGCACATTGACCGATTCCAATTAAAATTCGCGCGTGCAGTTTAAGCATTTTCGCGCTCGGACGAAAGCGGCGAATTTGAAGAAACCGCCCGTTCTTTCACGTTCATCTCGAAATGTGTTCAATCATGGAGACGACGATATCTTTGCCGTTGACCCAGAAGAAAAAAGTTGTTGCAAGCAGAGCGTGTGACAGGGCGAGCGGGAAGACGTAGCGGTCTCGGTGGTAGGAGTAGCTCCAGCAGATGCCGCCCACGATGGTGACACCGGTGATCAGCAGGCCGCTGGGGAGATGGACGAGTCCGTAGCAGATTCCGTTAATGATAGATAAAAGAAGTGGGGAGGCGAAGGGGAGCAGGGCGCGGAGACGGCCGAGCAGGTAGAACTGGAAGAGCGTTTGTTGCAGCAGCGCCCAGGGGATGTAGAAGCAGAGAGCGAAAAAAAAATTCAAGCTGATCATGGCGCAGGGCGGGCGGTCGAGTTCCATGATTTCGAACATGGACGGGCGGACGTAGCGAGCGTAAAGACCCAGGCCCAGGAAAATGATCAGCGGCGGGATCGTGAGTGCGGACATGTTCAGGCCGCAACGGCGAATGCGATCGAAGTCGGGTGATTCGGGCGGGCCCCAGATGCGTTCTTCGATTTCGTTGCGTCGATATAAAACCAATCCCAGTCCAACCAGGGCGAGGCCGACGAATGTCCAGTTATTGAGAAACGGGCGGGGGGAGAAGATCAAAAATGCGGCGGTGAGCACGGCGAGCGTGCACAACTCCATCGCCATCCGCGCGCGCATTTTGCGTGTGGGATGCGGAAGCCCATTTGAATAAGCTCCGTCGACCAACTCGTCTTCTCCTGGAATTGCCATGCTTATTTATACAATGATCGCGGAAAAAAAAACGGGCTGAATGAAGAATTAACACAGTATTGATTCCTTATAATAGCGGGTTATGCGCACGGCGTTATACTTGCGGTCTTGAAATTCATCCAAACGAGACAGGACGAACGACATGGCTGCCGCGCGCAAAGAACAACAAGAGAACGACGAAGAAGACATTGAGAAAACGCTGCGGCCGCGCCGCTTCGCGGATTTCGTTGGGCAGGAACGCGTCAAAGAAAATCTGCAGGTTTACGTGCAGGCAGCGAAGAAGCGAAATTCGGCGCTGGATCACGTGCTGCTTTCGGGGCCGCCGGGATTGGGGAAGACGACGCTGGCGCGAATTATAGCTGAAGAAATGGGCGTTGGGTATCAGGGGACGTCGGCTCCGATTTTGAAGAAGCCGGGTGACCTCGTCGGGTTGCTGGCGTCGTTGCCTGAGCGCACGGTTTTGTTCATTGATGAAATTCATCGGCTTCCAGCGGCGTTTGAAGAATATTTGTATTCGGCGATGGAAGATTTTTTTATTGATGTTGCAGTCGATCAAGGTCCGTCGGCGCGGTCGGTGAAATTTAATTTGAAGCCGTTCACGTTGATCGGTGCGACGACGCGCGACGGGTTGCTAAGCCGGCCGTTTCAGGATCGATTTGGGATTCCGCAGAAGTTGTCATTTTATACGGCGGAAGAATTGACGCTGATTGTCAAGCGGTCGTCGAAAATTATGGAAGCCCCGATCGAGGCGGCTGCGGCGAAGGAGATCGCGGCTCGTGCGCGCAAGACGCCGCGAATTGCGAATCGGTTGCTACGGCGCTTGCGGGATTGGGCGGAGGTGGAAGGCGACGGAACGATCACTTTGGCGATCGCTCAGAAGGGATTGGATCGCGAAGGGGTTGACGAAACAGGATTGGATGCGATGGATCGGCGGATTCTGAATGCCATCGCCGGGCACCATGGCGTGCCAGTAGGCGTGAAGACGATTGCGGTGATTGTCGGCGAGGAAGAAGACACGATTGAAGATGTGTACGAACCGTTCCTGATACAGGAAGGGTTTGTGTTGAAGACGCCGCGCGGACGGGTGTTGTCGGCGAAAGGGTACGAGAAAATCGGGTTGATTATGCCGACGAAGGCGGACGGGACGTTGTTTTAACGCAAGGACTTTTCAACCGCCGATTTGGCTCATGCTGGCGGCGGGGATGTTGGCCCAGTCTTTGTGGACTTCGGGTTTGATATCGGCGGATTCGCGGAAGGCCGCAATGATGTCGGCGCGTGTGCCGCCGTTGCGTAGCATCTGTTTGATAGGGATGCCGCCACCGTCGAGGAGGCAACTGCGGATTTCGCCGGTGGCCGTCAGGCGCAGGCGGTCGCATTTTTGGCAGAACGGGGCGCTCATCGCGCTGATGAAACCCAATCGACCGGCGGCGTTTTTCAGACGGAAGACTTCGGCGGGGCCCTTCATCGTGTCGCCTGTTTCGAGCGGTTCGAGCGTTCCGAACCGCGCGGCAATGCGTTGCTTCGTCAATTCGTTGGAAACGAAACTGAAGTTGCCGGAGCCCATCGCGCAGCCTTTGGCTTCTTCGAGTGGCATGTATTCGATGAAGCGGACGTCGAGGTCCTGGTCGAGCGTCATGCTGGCGAAATCGGCGACTTCGGCATCGTTTAATCCACCGAGCACCACCATATTAATCTTGATCGGATTCAAACCGGCGTTCTGGGCGGCTCGGATGCCTTCGAGAACTTCACTCAATTCGTGACGGCGGGCGATGGCTTTGAATTTGGTTGGGTCCATCGTGTCGAGTGAAATGTTGATGCGTTTGAGTCCCGCTAGCGCAAGCGGGATGGCCAGTTCAGCGAGGCGTGTGCCGTTCGTGGTCAGTGCGAGATCGGTGATGCCGGGAACGCGGGCGACCATGCCGGTGAGCGCTGCGATGTCGGAGCGCACGAGCGGTTCGCCGCCGGTCAGGCGAATCTTGTAGACGCCGACGGCTGCCGCGGCTTCGACGACGGTCACGATTTCTTCGAACGAGAGAATTTCGTCGCGCGGCAGCCACTTCATGCCTTCGTCAGGCATGCAGTAAACGCAGCGAAGGTTGCAGAGATCCGTCACGGAGACGCGGAGGTATGTGAATGTCCGACCGTAGCGATCGACAATGCGGTCGCTGCCGGGAATGAAACCGTGGCGCAAGAGCGAGACCAATGGGGCGACGGATGACATGTGAAGAGTGTACACGGAATAAGGGGCGGGGGAAGGGGAAGTGCCGAGAGCTGAGTGCCGAGCGACAGTGCCGAATGCCTAATACTCAGTGCCGAATGTTGACTTTAGACTCTGGACTGATTGAAAGGTATTCGTTCTTTTCAACTCGGGAATTGGGGACTATAGTGGGGAGTATGGAACTGGATGATGAAGTTTGCTTTTGCTTTCATGTCACGCACCGGAAACTGCGCAATTACGCTCGGATCAACAAGCCGAAGGTGGCATCGTTGATGACGGAGTGTTATGGCGCTGGGACGGGGTGCGGGTGGTGTCGGCCGATTATCGTGAAGATATGGGAGACACACGGGCAGGAGAAGCCGGGGGAGATTCCGACGTTGGCGAGCATGGCTGAACGCAAGGCGGCTCGGGAACAGTATTGGTTGGATAAATTTGGGAAGAAACCCGCGGATGGCGGGGAGAAGAAGGACGCGTAGGCCCTTACCCTCAGCCAGTTCGCTGCATTAAATCACTTCGACAATTGCATCGACTTTTTTTCCATCGGGGCTTTTCAATCGAACAGCTCTCGCGGTGGCGTCGTGATTCATCAGGACGAGAGTGTTGTGTTCGACGCACTCCTTGATGAGGGCGCGTTTTTGGTCGAGCGTTTCGAGGGGATAAGAATCGTAGGCCATGATCCACGGGAGATGGCGATGAGAGGTGGTGGGCATCATTTCGCTGATGAAGAGGGCGCGGTGGCCGCCGGATTCG
>JANXLS010000927.1 GCA_025355035.1 Planctomycetota bacterium
AATTTTGGGGCGCGAAATTGCTCCCGACGCCGAGCTGAGCGTTCAGTTCAACCAGCCGTTCGAGCGGGTCGTGGCGCTGCTGCTGGTTCTCGGCATCATCGGCTTTGCGGTCTGGATTTACTCGCGCGACGGGCGCCAGACGGCGTCGTTGAAGCTGCGCGTTTTTCTGGGCGTCCTGCGCGCGTCGCTGATCGCGATGGCTCTGTTCATCATCGGCGAACCCTTGTTGGTTGCAACGCAGATCGAAACGCGACGATCGTCAGTGATTGTGATGGTGGACGACAGCTTTTCGATGGACCTCGCGTTCTCGGACGCTCAAGAACCGCTGCGCAAAAAATTGCAGGCGGCTATGAGTGGCTCGACTTTAGTGTTGAAGGGCGAAGGCGGAAAATCGCTAACTGTTCCGGCCGATAAAATCGCTCCGAATCAATACAAATTCCTGACGCGTTTTGATGTCGTTCAAGCCGCGCTGCAAAACAATGTTCCGGGCGGGACGCCGTTTCTCGACGCGTTGAAGAAAAATCACGACGTTCGGCTCTTCGGTTTTTCGCGCGGCATTTCCGCCAACACCGACGACGGCAAGCCGATCGACCCAACGAAACTCGTCGCCAGCAATATGCGCGGAGCCGAAACGCGGATCGGCGATTCGTTGCGCGCAGCATTGAAGGAGACGCACGGCCAGCCGCTTGCGGGCGTGGTCATCATCAGCGACGGCCGACAAAATTCAGGCGAAGACGCCGTTCAAGCAGCGGCGACGTACAAGAATCGAAACGTGCCGATTTACTCCGTGGGCATCGGCGATCCGGCCGAGCCGAAGGATTTTGAAATCACGCACGACGGCACGCCAGATGTTATTCTCCCCGACGATCAATCCGAGACGACGGCGTGGATTCGCTACAAAGGTTACACGGGCATCGACTCAATCAAGGTCGAAATGAAGGACGGCGATCGTCTCGTTGATAGCATCGACGCGAAGCTCGGCAAGCCAGGCGAGAAAACGCCCGTGCCGCTGCACTTCAAGGAATCCAAGCCGGGCAAATACACCTACACAATTCGCATTCCCGAGCAGCAGGGCGAACTGCGTTACGACAACAACGTCGTCACGTACAATTTCCAGGTCGTCGATAAAAAGGTGAAGGTGCTGTTCGTCGAAGGGCAGGACCTCCCCCGTTGGGAATACCGCTTCTTAAAAAACGCGTTGCGCCGCGATCATACAACGGAGTGCGACGTATTGATGGCGACAGCGGATAACACCTTCACGTGGGACGGCACCGATGGCAAAGTGCCGCTGGATCAATTCCCGATCAACAAACGTGAAATCGGCGAATACGACGTGGTCATCTTCGGCGACGTCAGCCCGTCGATCTTCACCGCCGATCAATTCAAGCTGCTCAAAGATTTCATCAGTGAAGGCGGCGGCTTCATGATGATCGCCGGCGAACGTTATGCGCCGTCAGAATACACAACACTGCCGTGGTCTGAAATTCTTCCCGTGATCCCGCAGCGCGGCGCAAACCAGACTCCCGACGGCGGATTGCAGGATACGTTTTCGGTCGAACCCACTGCGGAAGGTTTCAAGCTGCCGTGGATGCACCTTGATCCCGACGAACACGCCAATCGCGATGTTTGGGACAATCTGCCGAAAATGTATTGGTACTATCCGATCAAGAAAAAGAAGGAATTGGCCACAGTCGTCGCGACGCACCCGACGGATAAAGACGAGTCAGGCGCGAAGATGCCATTGATTGTCGAGATGCCGTTCGGAAGCGGAAAGTCCATGTTTGTCGGCGTGGACAGCCTGTGGCGCTGGCGGCGCGGCGTAGGCGACAAGTACCACTACCGATTTTACAATCAGGCGATTCGCCACTTGAGTATGGCGAAACGCTTGGGTGGCCAAAAGCGTTTCTTCCTCGGCACCGATCGTTCGCAGGCGGCCATCGGCGACAAAATTGTGATCAACGCGCTGGTGAAAGACGAGGCCTTGCGCGAATCGACGTTGCCGACGGCGGTCGTTCACGGAAAGAAGCCCAACGGCGAGAGTTTCAGTTTCGATATCAAAGCGCTGCGCGACCGCTCCGGCACGTACGAAGGCGATTACATTCCGGAGATGCAAGGCGATTATTCCATCTGGATGAGCGATTCTTCACAGCCCGAAGCGCACCAATCGGAAGTGTCATTCAAAGTCGAAAAGCCGCAGCTCGAATTCGAAAATCCGCGCTTGGACGAGGAGTTGTTGCGCAACATCGCGAAGGCGGGGGGCGATGGCGGCGAGTACAATTCCATCGAAACAATGAACTCGCTGCCGCCGAAGATTCTTCCGCGCGAAGAAAAGATTCCACGCGAAAGCACGATCGATCTGTGGGACAACTGGGCCGTGCTGGCGCTGTTTACGCTGCTGATTACCCTGGAATGGATTTTCCGCAAAGTCGGACGGATGATTTGAAAGGGTAAAACCGATCCGACGCACTCGAATATTACTCCCCCATTTCTTCGTCGCAACATGTGTATTCAGCAGCTTTTTTAGTGAATGCCTGGCGTCCGACGATCTGCTGCGGTACATGCCGCACGTCGGGGATTTCACGACGATGTGTTGGGCGGATGGCCCGTTGATTTATAATGGGATGACGGCGACGCCCACAGACGCCGTGTTGTGTTTGCAGAGCGGATCGATTGGCATCGCACTCGATACGAAAACATTGAAATTCAGACACGCCGGGCGGTTTTCGCAAACGATCGATTGCGAATCGGCAATGCGTTGCGGGTCGGAATTGATCAACGGACTGCCGAGTTTGGCGCTTGAACTGAGCGTTCAAAACGCAACCGAAACGTTTACCTGCACCGGGCGCGGTCCGCTCTCCAATAACACCTATTTTTTTCCAATTCGGTTCGTCGACAGCGGGCATTTTTTTCAGCGCATCAGCATCGAGGACCTTGAATTCATCAGTGCAAAAGGCGTCAAGCTGAACGTAAAAGGCCGCATGGAAGTGGCGATGTGGCCCGACCGATTGACACTGTCTGCCGATTTGACTTCCGCATCGACCGGCGCCCTATCCGGGAATTTCAATCTGCGCGCGGGAGAGGAGCGCGCAAGTGTTTCGCTGCAAACTTCGCAGTCTGTCTCGCTGACGCTCTTCCATTCCAAGCAATCGCCGCGCGCAAAATTGACTGTCAGCGATCCCGGCGTTCGCTGTGAATGGGACGATCGTATGGAATGCCATGTTGTTCATACGCCGGACAAGGAATGGAAGAATTCGCAGGGAACGGATTTTCCGTCGGATGAGTTGGACCGTCTGGATAAGTGGAAATTTGAGTTGGCCAACGACACCGATTTCGAGATCGTTGAACCGGTGATGTTCGTCCCAGACCGGTTCCCGACACCCACGGGCGCCAGCGCGCTGCTGTGCGATCCCGACGGAACGCCGACGGGTATTCCGGTGCAACTTTCGAAGAACTGGCATGTGAATCCGAAACTGGCGGAGCTTCAGCATTGGGGGGTTTGGTTTCACGGGTGCACGCTGATCCACCTTCCCGCCCATTCGCGCCGGGAGTTTTTGTTCGAAATGGCCTACGCGCGATACGGTGGAATTCCGGCGGCGTCGCATGCGCAACTTTCGTTGATCGGATGGGCAGGCAATCAATTTTGGGACGAAGCGGCGATCGGAAGTTTCGGCGAAACGGTCTGCTTTGAACCGGGACGGATGCAGCGTCGCTGCTTCATTGACGATCTTCGACCGCTCATGCTGCTGACTCCGCCCAAAAAGAAGCCCAACGGTTGGACCGGTAATGTCGGCGGTGGCGATTACTTGATGTGGATCAATGGTGCCGGGACGTATCAGGGTTTCCGCGCGACGCGGACGAACTATCGGGCGTATGGCCCGTGTTTGACGAACGTCGAGTATTCCGAACAGACTGCCGGGGGCGAGATGACCGCGCGGATGAGCGTTTCGCTGGAGCGCAGCGACGATTTTGTGCGCGTGTTTCAGCATCTGCATTACGAAGTCAAAAAACCGATGACGTGGGAGCGGCTCGCTTTTTTTCAATTGGGTTCCGACCACTATAACAGCATCCCGGTTCGATGGATTGCGGTTGGCGACAGTGATGGAATGCGCGAGGAGTGGGCCCCGCCAGTGGG
Source organism: Planctomycetota bacterium (assembly GCA_025355035.1). Classification (GTDB taxonomy): domain Bacteria; phylum Planctomycetota; class SZUA-567; order H5-PLA8; family H5-PLA8; genus JANXLS01. Next base: position 4,133 of record JANXLS010000927.1, read on the forward strand.
GTCGAACGTGTATCAACATCGCAGCATTCCGCTGTGTGGAACCGTGCCGTGGATTTCCCTGCACGGCACTGCCGCCTCGTCTATTCCATCGGGCGCCGGACATGCGTCGCGCGGATTGATTGTTCGATCGTGGAATTCCGTTTTGGGCGGGCGCCGTTGCTCGACGCCGCACATGTCTGTTTACGCGACCGAGGTGGATCGAGGGAATTTTCGAACAACCGTCGAACTCTCCCCCCCGCCCCAGGTGACTCAGCTTCGGCCCGGCGATTTTGTCGATGCAGACGTGGAACTCGTCGTATTTCCGTCGGATGCAAACACGTATTATGGACCGAATGAATCCTTCCGCGAAGCGAGCCAGCGCGACGGTAATTCGTGGACGCTCACGCAACGCGAAGCGTCTAAGAATGCGCTCGTCGTCAAAACATCCGCCGGTCGAGTGCAGCGCTGCCTGCCGCTGTCGATTTGCGCGGACGAATCGCAACGCGTCGACGCGTCCCTGAACGGCGGGTTGGGCTTCGTACCGCTGTCTTTGACGGGACTGCATTCACATCGCGATTTTGAATTGCGGATCGACGGCCAGCCGCTGCATCAGGCCATTCATGGAAACGATTTCTGGCAGACAGATTTCGATCCGAGCAAACAGGAATGGACGATCACATACAATATTCCGCAGCCCGTTGGGGAGGTCCGTCTGGAGTTTGGGCCGGGGAAATGACTTTCGTCGATGCGTAGTTGGGTGAACACAACGGTACCTCTTCAGCTCAATTCGCGATTCGAGAAAAGCGTCGCCGCAAGAGCCAGCAACGCTGCTCCATAGAGGGCCGCGTAAAGCGTTGAACCGGCGACGATGTCCCACGGAATCGGCGTTGGGGCATCGAGGTAAGCGGTGGCGAGTGCATCGGTGATGTTGAATTGATCGAGATCAGGAAGTAGTGCGCGGAAGATCAAGCCGACGCCGCTAAGGTGACGATCTGCGTCGCGGAAGGGCGCGAGAATGCCGCTGGATGCGTGGCCGATTAAGAAGAATGCGGCAGTACCGATGGAGGCTTGGACAAGGCTGAATCGCGTCGCCAATGCGACGGCAAATGCTGAAATCAAAACGGCGTGAAGCGATGTGAAGATCAAGCCGGTCAGGATTCGAAAATCCCAGCGCGCGAAGGTAGATGAGAGCAGGACGATTAGGAAGATCGCCGCGAGCGGATAGGCGATCCAAAATGCGCCCATTGCGCCGGGGCCGCGATCAAAAAGCAGCTTGGCGACGAGCCCCGCTCCGGTCAGCGCAAGAAACAGAATCGCGGTCCAACGCACGGCACTGGGGAACGCCGGATCGACGTAATCGTCGAATCGTTGGCTGCGCAACGTTGCCAATAAAACGGGGGCCATCAATGCGCAGAAGGCGATCGCAACGCCTGCGACACCGATGAATTTTCCAATAATGAATTCTTCGCGGCGCAGCGGCTTGGCGAGCATGGTCAGCGCGGTGCGACCGTCAATTTCATCGCTGACAGTCGCGCTGGCAGTCAAAAGAGCCAACAGCGCCGAGAACGTCATCGCGGTGGAGAGCCCGAGATCGACGACCATCTTTGCACTTTCGTTGAGATGAAACGCGGCAAAGCGCGGAGAGAATGCCGTCAGTGTGGCTGCTGAAAGGAAAAGGATGAAGAACGCCGGTTGGCGCAAGCCCTCCGCGCCGGTCAATGCGCCAACGGCCCAAATACGTCGAAGACTTTTCAGCATGGTTGCATGTCGCGGAGTTCTAAACGGTTTTTGACTGTGTCCATGTGTTATACGCGAAAGTGCGACTCTTGGACGGGAAAAAGAGACGCAATTAATCGCGAATTCAGCGCAGCGTGTGGCGATAAAAAAACTCAACGAATTGATCAAAGATCAACCCGTTGAGTCGTTAAATGTATTGCTCAATTCGTTTCGTCTGGGGAATGCACGCACACGGCGCGCGGATATTTAGTTTCGTCACCTCACGGCACCGTTGACAACGGAACAATTCGAATCGACAGACGCGGCGGAAGTTCGTCCTTCACCCAACTCCATACTGCGAGACGATCGACTGCCATTGTAGGACGTGGACGGAGTCGGACTCGGATAACTGTTTTGACTACCGCATCCAGTCAGCACAACGGCCATCGTGCTCATCGCCAACATTCCGCGCACTAAAGTCAATCGAACCATACTTCATCCTCCAAAAACCGGGAACGTAAACCGCAATTAAATAACACTGCGCCTGACGCGTCGGTATTGAAATCCACCTAAAGTTCTGTAATACAAGCATCATCCACGAAAACGGCATGAAGTAAATGAATAATTGTTCACATTTTACAAAATTCACTCAAGATTACCAACTCTTAATCCGACTCGAATTGCGCATGAATACCGTCTGAAATTACCG
>JANXLS010000338.1 GCA_025355035.1 Planctomycetota bacterium
CGCAAAGAAGCCGTCGAACGCGCATCGGTCCTGCTCAAAGGCATGAAACTCGGCCACCGCTTGAACGCATACCCGAACAGTCTCTCCGGCGGCGAACAGCAGCGCGTCGCCATCGCGCGCTCGCTGGTCGCAAATCCAAAATTATTGGTCTGCGATGAACCGACTGCCTCGCTTGACGGAGACACCGGACACAAGGTTATGGAAACGCTCCGCGAATCCGCTTTGAAGGACGAGCGCTGCGTCATCGTCGTAACCCACGACAACCGCATCTTCTCCTTCGCCGATCGAATCGTTCGCATAGAAGACGGCCGCGTCATGTCCGTGACGTCGTCGAATTTGGCAGATTGAATAAGTTTAGAGTTTAGAATCTGGAGTTTGGAGCGAACACCAACGCGCTCAAAATTCCAAACTCCTCACTCCAAACTCCGCTCAGAAACACGAGGATTGAAACGCAATGTGGAAGTGGATGATCGCAGTCTTGGCCGTAATCGGCGCCGTCTTCGGCATCGTTCAAGCGCAACGCAGTGTCGCGCCTAATCCCATCCCTCCGTTGGTCGCCGACCCGGTGCGCAACCCGTTTGAAAAAGGCATCGCCGCGTCGGGCCTCGTCGAACCGGCCAGCGAAAACATTGTGATTGGTGTCCCCGATCCCGGAATGACCACGGAAGTTTTCGTCAAGCAATTCGACAAAGTCAAGAAGGGCGACAAGCTCTTTGAAATCGACGCTCGATCCCTGGACAATCAGCGCATCGCCGCCGAAGCCGCTGTTCACCGAGCCGAAGCGGCGTACAAAAAATCCGAAGCTTCCGTCAAGCGCGCCGAAGCCGCGGTTCGAACCGCTGAAGCCGACGCCAACCGGGTCAATGCATTCCGCCGCAAAGAAGAAGAACCCGGCCTTCGCGCCAAAGTCGCTCAAGCCGAGGCCGCTGTCAACGAAGTCAAAAACTCCGCCGCAGAAGCGGAATTGCTGACTGCTCAACTTCCGATCAGCATCACCGATCTGGACACCGAATTACATCGCTTGGAGAAGACCGAAAAAGACGGAGCGTCCGCGGAACAATTGACGTCGCGAGCGCGTTTCGCGCTGCAATTGGAGAAAGCGAAACTCGACACCGCCAAAGCCAACGTAATCACGACGAAGACGCGCATCAAAACCGCCGAGTCCGCTTACAACGCGGCGAAATCGGATCTCGATCTTTATTTGGCCGGAGCGTGGCAGCCCGACAAAGATCGCGCGAAAGCCGCCGTCGGCGAGGCTGAAGTCGCCGTCATCGAAGCGAAAGCCAACGCCGCCGAAGCGCAGTCCGGAGTGCTGACTGCTCAAGCCGAAGTCGATCGATTGCGCAGCGAAATCGCCCGCCGCACCGTTTGCGCGACGATGGATTCGACGGTCCTGCGCGTCAACCTCCGCAAGGGCGAATACGCCATGGCGCTGGCACCGAGCGCGGAAAGCGCGCCGATTGTTCTGGGCGTCATCGATCCGATGCACGTCCGCGCCGATATCGACGAATTCGATGCCCCGCGCTTCAAGCCCGGTATGAAAGCGATCGCGATTCCCAAAGGCATTTCGTCAATCAAAATCCCGCTGGAATTCGTCCGCGTCGACCCATTCATCATCCCCAAACGGGCGCTGACCAATAGCCAGCACGAAATAGTCGACACCCGCGTCCTCGAAGTCATTTACCGCGTTACCGACTCCAAATCCGCGCTCTACGTCGGTCAACAGGTTGATGTTTTCATCGACACGACAGCAACCGAATCCGCCGCGAAATAGCTCGCAGCCCGGAGAGTGAGCGTTCATGCGCCTATTCCAACTCTTCACCGCCTACTTCCGTATCGGGCTGCAAAACGAGCTGCAGTACCGCGCGAATTTTGTCGTTCAGATTCTCACGTCCGTTTTGGAACTCGGCGCGGGTCTCGCGGAACTTCACG
>JANXLS010000423.1 GCA_025355035.1 Planctomycetota bacterium
TCCCACCGCGCCCGTCGGCGAATTGGATTCGAAACCGACACCGACCGGCGACATGACGGTGCGGTTTCTGAAGGGCAAAATGCCCGCTGTGATTGACACCGGTTTGAATCTGATCGACGTCCGAGACTGCGCCGAAGGCCATCTCCTCGCTGCCGAAAAAGGCCGGGTTGGTGAACGCTACATTCTCGGCTGCCAGAACATGACGCTGATGCAAATCGGCCAGACGCTCGGAAAAGTCTCGGGCCTCCCCGGTCCGAAGATGCACCTTCCTTACTTTGTCGCTTTTATGGCCGGATGGTTCGACACCAAACTCTCCATGATGCGCGGAAAAACGCCGTCGATCTCGCTCGAAAGCGTGAAGATGGCGAAGAAGAAAATGTGGGTGAAGTGCGACAAAGCGATCCGGGAATTGGGGCTGAAGCAGACGCCGCCGGAAGAGGCGCTCGCGCGTGCCGTCGCGTGGTATCGTGAAAACAAATACGCGTAGTCGAAGCCAACTTTTTTTGAATTGAGGCAAGCAAAGCCGGAGCTATTGATCATTAAGCGCTGAAAAAAAGGAAAACCCGAACGCTGCTCATCATCAACGTTCGGGTTTTCGATGCGTACAGTCACGAGTTCCGCCGAGTTCTACATCCCACCTCCTTTCAACATGGTTAACTTTTTAAGTCCGGAGGCCCCCTCAGGCTTCGGGACGACTTCTATCTTATTTTCAATCTTCAAGCGGCCTTGCCTAGTTTGTCGATCCAGTTCTTCAGCTCGCGTAAATCAAGCGGCTTGCGGAAAAGTGGAATGTGTTTGGAACGAACCCATATCTCCAGACTAATGTCATTCGATCCGGTCATCAGCGCGACCGGCATTTTTGGAAAATCCAATTGAAACTCTTCGATCACTCTGCAGCCGGTCGCACCAGGCAAATTATAATCGACCAGCAATCCATCAAACTCAGATTCGATGAAAACCATGTCGCGCAGCATCTCCAGCGCTTCTTCCGTCGAGACGGCGAGCACACTGCGGATGCTCTGCTCCTGCAGCCAGCGCGTCACCGCGTAGCCCACTCCAGGGTCGTCGTCCACGACCATCAATCGAGCGTTTTTATGAGTCTTCGCTATGGCTGCCATGACTGTCTCCATTTGTTACATAAGTCATACGAACAAAGAGAATGCCAAAACGCGCCGCAGGTTTTGAAAGCTGCGTTTCTCCTATGAAATATTTTTTTCAATGGCCTTGCGCACACTAGTGGACGCAACAATGGCATGTTGGTTATTGAACATTACGGCAATAAAGGCGAAGCGTTGCGCAATAATCTCGCGAGCTGCACAAGTCAATTTGCACACGCAGGAATTCTCGGATAAAAGCGACGCATGAAACCATTAATCGACGCGCCCACAATTGCCATCGTCTGCGCGCTGAAGGAAGAATTCGCGGCCGTGGAAGCGGGGTTGGGTCCGAACTATCGTGAGCGCTTTGAATTGATTCGAGCGGGTGTCGGCTCCCTTTCCGCTGCTCGAGTCGCGCAGGAATTGGCCAGACGCGAAACACCGCCATACATCATCATTTCGACGGGCTTTTGCGGTGGATTGGTCGATGCGTTAAAAGTCGGCGACGTCGTTGTCGGCTACGAAATTGAAAACGCCCTCCCCCTCCCTCGTCCCGATTTCGAAAGTGTTTCACACGATCCACTCGCAGCAAAATGCGCGTTGTCCTTCGAGGATGCATTGAAACGCCAGAACGTTCGCGCGTTTCGCGGCAAAACGGTTTGCTCGGAGGTTGCCGTATCATCGATTGAGGAGAAGCGCAAACTCGGCGATGCCGGTGCGCTTGCCGTCGATATGGAATCGTTCGCACTTGTGTCGCATTTCGCAGGTTGCGTTCTCTTCGTTCGCGTCGTCAGCGACTCGGTCGACGACGAACTCCCAAAGGAAGTCGGCGAATTTATTGACGCTGCCGGCAACATCCGTGCTGGGAAGATCGCGCGCTTCATCGTAAAAAATCCGAGTAATATTCTGCGTTTGATGGAACTCAAAAAGCGGTCAGACATCGCCGCGAAAGCATTGACCGAAGCGTGGCGCATTCTTCGCGACCTCTCATTTGATTAAGCACAGCTCTTCAACGGATCGTATGCAATAGGCGAAGGCGTTGGATATTAGGACGAGCACAAGGCGATCAAAATGCAATACGGCTGGCTTTCATGGGCATGTGATCCTGTCCCGGCAAATACGCGAGGAGAGTACGCGTACGCGCGTTACTTGCAATCGTGGGCTAACCAGGATAATAGGGCGATCATTTAGCAGATTGCTCATAGCACGCAAAGGGAACCCATGAACACACCTACTCTTTCACTCGGCAAATTTTCGCTCGGAATGGGCGATCGCTTCGCGCATCAGGCTCGCGCGCAACTCCGCGCGTGTCAACTTGCGTTGGAACACGGCGTTGAGATCACGCCGGTGTGGAACAAATCGAATCGCGAACACAACATCATTGGGTCCGAACCCGCCGCTACGCGCATCGCAGCGGATGCGGCCGTGAAAGCGCTGGGCTGGACGATTCCGCACTTTCTGGATGCGGACCATATTGGATTGAAGACCGTCGATCGCTTCATCTCGGTCAGCGATTTCTTTACGATTGATGTTGCCGATTTCATCGCGAAGCCAGCCGCACCGGAAACGGTCACCGTCTTCGCAGATCGGCATCCGGAGTTGGTTGGCGCCTTGGCAATTGCCGGAATTGCCGAGCCGTTTTCGACGCAGCGCGCGGACATCGAACGCATCGCGGGGAAGTACCTGCTCGCTGTCCAGGAAGCGGGGAAGGTTCATCGATACATCGATGCAGCGAAAAAAGGGCGCTACATTCCGGAGATTTCGATGGACGAAACCGACAGTCCGCAGACGCCGCCGGAATTGCTGGTGATTCTGGCCGCCATCGCTGATGAAGGTATTCCGATCCAGACGATTGCTCCGAAGTTCACCGGGCGCTTTAACAAGGGCGTCGATTATGTCGGAGACGTCGCTCAGTTCGAACGCGAATTTAACGATGACCTGTGCGTCATTGCTCACGCGGTGAAGCACTACGGATTGCCTGAGAATTTGAAGCTCAGCGTCCACAGCGGCAGCGACAAGTTTTCGATCTATGCGCCGATCCGCCGATCGCTGGCGAAGCACAACGCTGGCGTCCACGTCAAGACAGCCGGGACAACGTGGCTCGAAGAGTGCATCGGTTTGGCTGAAGCGAACGGAGCGGGATTGGTGCTGGCGAAAGAGATTTATGCCCAAGCGATGTCCCATATTGACGAGCTGTGTGCGCCGTACGCAACGGTGATCGACATCGACCGCTCGAAACTTCCGAGCGCGAGCGTTGTGCAAAATTGGACGAGCGAGCAGTATGTGTCCGCGCTTCGACACGATCAACGCAACCCGGCGTTTAACGCGAACGTGCGACAGTTGCTTCACGTCGGATTTAAAGTCGCCGCGAAGATGGGGACCCGCTATCTCGATCAACTCGATGCGTGTGAAGCGACGGTTGCGCGAAACGTCACGGGGAATCTGTATGAGCGGCATATTGTGCCGCTGTTTGGGGCGAAGTTATAACGAAGCTATTTCCCAACAACCAGAATTGTAAATGAACCGGGTACGGTGGCGCCGCGCCGTTCTCCTGCTGCTGGGGCGGATCGGTCGGCTGTGATGAGAATGATCTGGCCTGTTTTGGTGTCGAGCGTTGAACATTTGGCACCGGCTTTTGTTTGAACGGTTTGCTCGACGGCGAATTGGGTCGGGTCGTTTTCCTTAATTACAGTCAACGTGCCGTCCCCTTGAGAGCTGAATGACTCCATCGATTTGGGATTGAACTCAGCGGAGTCCACTCCTGCACCCGTTGGCAACGTCGTCAAAATTTTTCCGTCCGCAGCGTTCATAATCACACACATTTTTTGCGCGCGGCAATAGACGAACAAGATTCCGTTTGTGGTGTCCATCGCCATGCCGGCGGGTGTGCCGCCGTTTTCGCCGAGGTCGTAATGACCCGTGGTCTTCATGGTTTTGGCCTCGATGACTGCAACTTGCGCCTTGTCTTCGACGCAGACGTAGACGTGTCCCTTGCCGTCGGCGCAGGCTTGCTCGGGTGCGCCGCCGACTTCAATCGTCCCAGCGATGGTTCCGTCAGCGGGGTTGATCACGGTTACGTTGGGGGCCTCGTGGCTCAAGACGTAAATGCGTTCCGTTGCCGGTTCGAAGAAAATGCCGTCGGGCTTGCCGGAGACGTCGATCGCTTTGATCGGTTCCAACGTCTTGGCATCAAACATCACGACCGGTTTGCTGCTGGTGAAGCCGCGGCCAGACTTGGGATCGATCGCCACACCGTGTCCCGCGACGACGTTCGGAATTTCTTTGATGAGTTTCAGCGTGTCCAAATCATAAACAGAAATACGTCCCAAATCTTTTCCGCTGCGAACCACGAACAGATGCCGGGCTTCGCTGTCGGCGTACACGTAATCGAATCCGCCCTCCCCACCGACTTTGGCGGTGTTGATGACTTTATACGGACCGTTTGCATCTTCGGCGAAGGTTGCGGAAGTCGATACGACCAACGCGAGACAGAGGATTCGAGAAAAACGCATGGGTCGAGGCTCCAGTTTCGGGATGAAATACTTTAGGTCGCCAAAGCTTATATCGGTAACTACTCCGAAAAAGGAACGGCGCATATTAAAGGCGATTAATAAATAGAGGGCGAGTAGGTTTCTACGAGCACTAACGGAGCGCCTCGCGTGGGTCGATTATATTTTGATTTCAAATCCCTCACTTCCCGCCGCGGTTTCTAATGGAGTCGATTTTTTGTTCGTCCACCGTTCGCACAAATGTGCCGGGGTTTTGGACGATGGTTGACGTGTCGGCGGCGAATTTGTCGAAGGTTCGGAAGTTGGCGATTGTGTCACCGCTGATGCGGAAATCGCAGAGTGTGCGTTCGAAATGGTACGACGGTTCCCAAGGCCACATGTTTTTGTATGGTGATGAGGCGGTCAGTTGACTGGAGCGTCTTACTTTGCGGATGTAGCCGGGGGATGTGATGTCCAGTTGCGCGACTTTATGTGCGTCGGGGCTTTTGGTATATGGAAGATCGACGCTGCAATTAACGGTGATTGGGCGCGCGAGTTGGGAATGGGAATCGTTGTCGATGTGGCGGATCATGGCTTTGACGGAGTACGATCCGGATTCAACACGGGCATAAAGCGGGCGCATGGAATAGAAGACAGCTTTCTGGCTGCCTTCGCGGCCGCTCTTGAAATCGACGCTCTGTTGCAGCACGCCGATTTCATCGCCTTCATTAAAGATGACCGAAGAGAACGGGCCGCAGTCGTTTCCGAGTGGGTCGGTGACGATCAGTTCGAGCGTGAAATCGTTGGGGACGTCTTGCGCGGTGACCGATACGACCAGGCGGGCACGGTCGATTTTTTCGAATACGAGTTTTTCGAGATCGATGATGCGCAGGTGGGCTCCATCCAAGTCGATTTTGAGCTTGTTGATTTGCGGCTTGAGTTCGCCGATTTCGCCAGTGAGGCCGACGATGGTGCCCTCAAGATTCGCGAGTTTGGCGTCGGCGGTTTTCTTGTCGTCTTCCAAAATGTGGAGTTTAAGTTTGAGGTCGCGGTCTTCTTTGGTCAGTGCCGCGGAGGTGGATTTCCAGCGTTCGAGATCGGCGAGAAGTTGTTCGCGTTCGCCGCCGAGTTTTGCGAGATCAGCGTTGAGTTTCGATTTGTCACTGTTGGCTTTGGCGAGATCGCTGGTGTAGCTGAGCGTTCGCACGTTGAGATCGGTCGCGAGGCGGTCGCTGTCGCTGCGGAGTTTGTCACGATCGAGTTTGAGATTCGCAACGGCTTTTTGGGAATCAGCAAGTTGGCTGTCGAGTGTGCCGATTTGTAAATGCAACGCGGCGACATTGGTTTTGTAGCCCTCGATGTCTTTGGCCATACGGACCAATTCGGATTTCAGGTCGGTCATGGAGGCGACATTGACGCTGCGGTACTTGTCGAATTCACTTTGCAGCGCGTTGAGTTTGGCGAGTTGGATCGTCAATTCTTTGGAATAGTTTTCGCTCTGCGATTTAAATTTGGCGGTTTCGTCAGCGTAGAACTGGCGTTGCTTTTCGGAATCGGCGAATTGGAGTTTCAGGGCGGCGAGTTGCTGGTCGAGGCCGTTCGCCTGCGATTTGAAGCTGCTCGATTCCTGCGCGAGTTGTACCGATTTATCACGCAGTTCAGTGAGCGTGAGCGTGTTCGAATTCTTGTAATTTGCGTACTCGCCCTGCACGTTTGTGAGGCGAATGTCCGTTTTCTTTAACACAGACGCAAACGCGACGGCAACGGCAAGCATGACGATGCTGCACAGCATGAACAGATCGGACATCGAAATCCAACCGAGGGCCTTGGCTTCGCCACCTTGCTCTTCGAATTTGTGCATGGGGACATCGACTCCTTTGGGTAATCGTTCATCGATTGTCACGGAATGGAGAGGGAACATTCAAATTCGTGCCGCCCGACAAGCGCGCTTCAATGCAATAGACGCGCCAGATTGAGAAAACTTGGATTTTGAGCATTTTATTCATTCATTTTACATTTTAGCGCGTCTGGTATATGCCGTGCTGCATGACTTAGAGGGGCTCGAAAATCGCGCGCTCCACCTTAGAGAGGATACGACATGACTTTCGTTATTGCGCATTGGAAATGGATTTTTAGCGGCGTCGCTTTTGTCGGATTCGTGATCGTACAGCAGGTACTTTATTCGGCATTAATCAAAGCGTGTAAGGAAATCAAGAACGCGATTGATCGGAACACGACCGACCACACGGCCAGCACGGGCGGGTTCGTGTGGCTGCAGGACGTTATGGCGGTGTTTACGCGTAAAGACGGTGGATGGATTGAGAATTCGCCGTTGCCGCGCGAGGCGGTGATCGATTCGCTGGACCATGAAATCTGGCGCAATTCGCGGTACAGCGCGATGCAGCGCTGGGGCATGGCGGCACCGTTGATCGGCGTTATTCTGTCGGCGTTGGGGTTCATGGTTTCTCCTCCGGAGTTGACGGGCGAAGTCAGCGACATCATGAGCAAGCTCGGACCGTTGTTCGTTGGCGTTTTCGTGGGCGCGATGATGGCGTTGGTCAATCAGATGTATCTGCATTACGCGGCCGTTGAATTGGGGCGCGTCCGGGCAAAAGCGGTGCGCTGGTTCGACGAAATTATTTGGAAAGCAATTTGTCAAAACACGCATAACGTTCTCGGCCAGGCCGCTACGGAGACACAGAACGCGGCGAAGCAATTGGAGACGTCGTCCCAGCAATTGGCCACGTGCAACATCACGTATCGCGATTCGTTGCTGGATCTGAATCGGCAACTCGCAGTCGTTCGGGACGCGGCGGGTTCGACGTCAACGTCGTTCGATGATTTCGCGAAGATGATGAACAACATGACCGGGCAGTTGAGTTCGGCGATCCAGAACTTGAATTCGTTGAATTCGACTGTTGCGGCAATTGAAAACGGCAGCGTGGTTTGGAATGTCGCAGCGTCGAAACTGAACAACGCTTCGACGGCGATCGAAACGTCGTCGAAGAAATTTCACGATGAACTTGCGGTGTCGACGAGCGGCTTGATGTCGATTGTGTCGGGGCTTTCCGATCCGATGAAGAAGCTCGAAGTCAGCATCGAAAAAATGACGACGAACACCGACAAGCACACGGAACTTGCGTCGGCGATGACCGCCACGATCGCGCAGTCCGATCGATTCCTGGTTGAGCGACTGGCGTTGAACGTGGACGAAGCGGATTTGCAGCGCGAGATGGCGACGCGAACGCGCACGGCAATTGACAGCCTGCAGAAATTGGCCGAAACGGCGAGCATCATCAACAACACGGGCAGTTCGCTGAATCTTGCCGCGGGCGGGTTGCGCGACGCGTCGGCAACGATTGGCGGAGCTGTTAAGGGGCTTTTCGATTCCTGCAATGGTTTCTCAGCTCGCTGCGCCGCGATGCAAAACGAAGTGAGCTGCAGCGTAACGGAGGCCACGACCGGGTTACAGAACGCTGCGCGCGAACTTGCTCAGCCAGTGAAGCTGCTGTCAACCAGCGTGGCGCGCGTGACGTCGGGGAATCAGGATCAATCGGATTTGTCGGAACGGCTCGAGAATTTGACGAAGCTCGGCGAGCGGTTGTTGCAGGATAAATCACAATCGAACGCCGTGGATGCGCATCGCCTCGACGGAGTCGAAAAG
>JANXLS010000446.1 GCA_025355035.1 Planctomycetota bacterium
AAGCTGCGCGTCGACGGCCGTGCGCAACTCTTAAAAGGCGGTGAAAGCGGTGCGGCTGTCGTTCCGGGAAATCTTGATAAAAGCCTGTTGATTGAAGCAGTCGTCTACGCGAATCAAGACTTGCAAATGCCGCCCGACAAAAAGCTGCCGGAATCCATCGTCGCCGATTTCAAAGTGTGGATCAAATCCGGTGCTCCGTGGCCGGGAAGTGAAAGTAATTCCGCCGATGCGTCCGCCGCCAAGCCCGAACACAAAATCGACTACGAGAAGCTCAAAAAAGAGCATTGGGCGTTTCAACCGATCAAACGCGATCCGCTGCCGGCTGTCAAAAATTCAGCGTGGCCTGCGGGAACGATCGATCGATGGATACTCGCCAGTCTCGAACAGAAAAATCTTCAGCCGTCACCCGAAGCTGACAAAGCCACATTGCTCAGGCGCGTCTCGTTCGATTTGATTGGCCTCCCGCCAACGCCCGACGAAATCGACGCGTTCTTGAAAGACAATTCCGCCAACGCGTTCGAAAAAGTCGTTGATCGCCTGATGGCGTCGCCGCATTTCGGCGAGCGCTGGGGGCGGCACTGGCTCGATATCGCGCGCTACGCCGAATCCGCCGGTGGCGGCCGAATCGTGCCGTATACCAACGCGTGGCGCTATCGCGATTACGTGATCGCTGCCTTCAATTCCGATAAGCCGTACAACGAGTTTTTGATCGAGCAGCTCGCCGGTGATCTGCTTTCGGATGCGTCGCTGGAGAAGCATCGCGAACACATCATCGCCACCGGCTTCCTCGCCATCGCCGCGAAAAACCTCGACACTCAGGATAAGGAATTGTTGCGCATGGACGTTGTCGACGAACAGATCGATACCGTCGGCAAAGCGTTCCTCGGAATGACAACGGGTTGCGCCCGCTGCCACGACCACAAATTCGATCCGATCCCGACGCGCGACTATTACGCCCTGGCCGGCATTTTCCGCGCGACGAAAACACTGACCGCAGGCAACGTTTCCGGCGTGGTTCAAACAGTTCTCCCCGACGAAGCAACGCGCGACAAAATAATCGCTTACGAAAAGCAACTCGCCCTTCTCGATGAGCAATACACGCGCATCCGCAGCATGACGACTCCGAAGAAGGTCGGCGCTCCGCCGACCCGATCGGCGCTGCCCGTGGCCGCCAAATCGCGGAGCATCGACCCCGCCACTCTTCCCGGCATCATCATCGACGATTCGACCGCATCGCTGCACGGAACGTGGATCAAATCCACAAGCACCGCGCCATACATCGGTGCCGGTTACGTTCACGACAGCAATAAATTCAAGGGCGAATTGAGCGTCACCTACTCCCCCGCCCTTCCCAAAGACGGCACGTACGAAGTCCGTTTTTCATATTCCTTCCACACAGGTCGTGCTAAGAAAGTCCCGGTCCTTATTCAACATGCTGACGGCGAAACGACCGTTTACGTGAATGAAGAAAATCAGCCGCCAATCGATGCCGCTTTTATTTCGCTGGGACGGTTCCATTTTCATCAGGGCAACATAGGCTCCGTCACCGTCAGCAACGCCGGCACAAGCGGAGTCGTCACCGCGGACGCCGTTCAATTCCTGCCGATTGACGAGTCCGTCGTTGCACGCGTGCCGGCGAATTCCGGCGCGTTACCGTCTGCGGAGAATGCGCCCAAACCTTCCGTCGAAAAATTCCCCGCCGAAGATGAAATCGCCCTTTTGAAACGCATCGAAAAAGAAATCGAAGAGCTCAAAAAACACGCTCCCGCAGGTCCCGCCGCCCTTGCGGTTCGCGACGAAGAACAGGTCGCCGACCACAACATCTGTCTGCGCGGCGATGCGCATCGCCTGGGCGAACAGGTTCCCCGCGGATTCCTAACCGCCGTAGCATTCGAAGCGCAACCCGTCGCGGCCAAGCAGAGCGGGCGTCTCGAACTCGCGCGCTGGATCGTCGAACCGCGCAATCCGTTGACCTCGCGCGTCATCGTCAACCGCATCTGGCACCACCTCTTTGGCGCCGGAATCGTCCGAACCGTCGACAACTTTGGAACGACCGGTGAGGCCCCGTCGCACCCCGAACTGCTCGATGTCCTCGCCGCGCAATTTATGGACAACGGCTGGTCCGTCAAAAAAACGGTCCGCGATTGCGTGCTCTCTAAAACGTATCGCCAATCCGTGACGCCGAATTCATCAGCCGCGAAAGTCGATCCGGAGAACCGCCTGATGTGGCGAGCCAATCGCCGCCGCCTCGAAGCCGAAGCCATCCGCGACTCCATTCTCCAAAATTCCGGCACACTCAACCTTGCCGGCAGCCCCGGCGAACCGTCAGCGAAATCCGACAAAAAAGCGGAGGCTAAGACGCCCGGCAAAACGGAACCGAAAACCGAAATCGTCGGGCCGCTTTATCGCACTGTCTACCTCCCGTTAACGCGCGAGGAATTGAACGACCTGCTGGAGGTCTTCGATTTCGCAGACACGAACCTCGTCACCGGCGCGCGCAACATCAGCAACCTCCCAACACAAGCGCTCTATCTGATGAACAGCCCTTTCGTCATGGATCACGCGCGCAAAGCCGCCACTCGAATCACGAGCGTCGCAATTCTCGACGACGGGGAGCGTATCAATCTCGCCTACCGTACAACGCTCGGCCGATTGCCCACGGATTCTGAACGAACGCTTTCACAAAAATTCCTAACCGACGCAGGCAAAGACGCGTGGCCGCAGTTTTATCAGGCGCTCTTCGCGTGTGTCGATTTCCGTTTCATTGATTGATGAAAAGAGAACTCGCTATGCTCCCGTCCAATCCTCTCCCTCGCCGCGAACTGCTGAAAACGCTCGCTTGCGGTTTCGGCTCCGTCGCTCTCGCCGGACTGCTCAACGAACGCGCCGCCGCCGAACCGCGCGCCAACCCGCTCGCGCCGAAACTTCCGCACTTCGCAGCGCGCGCCAAACGCGTCATCTTTCTTTTCATGCAGGGCGGCCCCAGCCACATCGACACGTTCGATCCCAAGCCGCGCCTCGAAGCCGAAGACGGAAAAAGCGTCGAGTTCAACGTCGCCCGGACACGCAAAGTTCAAGCCCGCACGATCCTCAAATCGCCGTGGAAGTTCAAGCAGTTCGGCCAATCCGGTCGCTGGGTCTCTGAACTCTTTCCGCTGATGGCCCAGCACGTCGATAAGATGTGTTTCATCCAATCGATGCACACCGACGGCGTCGCGCATGGCCCCGCGACAATCTGCCTGCACACCGGCGCAACGGCATTTGTCCGCCCGTGTATTGGTTCCTGGGTGACGTACGGGCTCGGCACGGAAAACCAGAATCTTCCAGGATTCGTCACCGTCAGCCCCACGCAAAACATGGGCGGTCCGCGCAATTTTTCGAACGCGTTCCTCCCGGCGATTTATCAGGGCACAGCAATCGGGCGCGCCGGCGTCCCGGCTACGCAGGCGAAATTCCGTAACATCGTCAACGCGACGCTCTCGACGGATGAGCAGAAAAAGCAATTCGATTTCCTGCAATCGATCAATCGCGAACAATCCGGGCAAGCGGCGAAGGACGATCAACTCGAAGCCGCGATCGATTCGTACGAACTCGCCTACCGCATGCAGATGAACGCACCCGGCACGACCGACTTGTCGAACGAATCCGAAGCGACCAAAAAAATGTACGGCATCGGCGAACCCGAAACGGATGACTTCGGCCGCCAATGCCTCATGGCCCGCCGCTTCGCGGAAGCCGGAGTGCGCTACATTCAAGTTAACTATTCGGACAACGGCAACAACCCCAAGTGGGATCAGCACTCCAATTTAAAGCAGCACGAAAAACACGCCCACGCCGTCGATAAGCCGACTGTCGGATTGCTCCAGGACCTTGAAGCGCGCGGCCTGCTGAAAGACACGCTGATCTGGTGGGGCGGAGAATTCGGACGTACACCATTCTCCGAAGCGCGCGACGGTCGCGACCATAACCCGACTGGCTTCACCGTCTGGCTCGCGGGCGGAGGCGTCAAGCCCGGCCTGTGCTACGGAGCGACCGACGAATACGGCTTTGAAGCCGTCACCGACAAAGTCCACATGCACGACCTTCACGCAACCGTGTTGCACCTGCTCGGATTAAATCATGAAAAACTGACCTATCGGTACGCCGGGAGAGACTTCCGATTAACCGATGTTTCAGGGCGCGTAGTGAAGGAGATTTTTGCGTAACGCCGTTCTCCTCTCCTTGGTGGGGAGAGGCCGACGCAGGTATCCCTGCGCGGGGGAGAGCGTGAGGCTTTACCTGTGCGCGGGTCAATAACTTTTTGAAATCTTTCCGTCCTTCAGCCGGACCACGCGCCCGGCAATCTGCGCCGCTTCGTTCGAATGCGTCGCCATCACCAGAGTCGTGTTGTTCTCGCGAACCATTTCACTCAGCAAGGTCAACACGTCCGCGCTACTCACACTGTCTAAATTTCCCGTCGGCTCGTCCGCAAGCAAAAGCATGGGCCGCGTCACCAACGCCCGGGCGAGTGCCACACGCTGGCGCTGCCCCCCGCTCAACACGTCAGGCTTCTCGTCTCCGCGCGAGCGCAAGCTCACGCGATCAAGCAACGCCTCCGCACGAATGCGAAGCGCGCCTTCTTCCAACCCAGCCAACCGCCCTTGCAACATCGTGTTTTCAAGCACACTCAAAGTCGGCAGTAAATGAAAAAATTGAAACACGAAACCCAAGCGCTCGCGCCGAAAACGCGAAAGCTCCGTATCATCGAGTTTCTCCAAATTTAACCCGCCGATTTCGATCGCCCCGGCGCTCGGCGCGTCCAACCCGCCGAGCAAATGCAGCAGCGTACTCTTCCCCGACCCGCTTGCGCCCATCAACGCAACGGATTCTCCCGCCGCGACGTCAAGATCGACACCATCCAGTGCCCGCACCGTATCATATTGCTTGACCACACTTCGAACTCGGATCATTTTTTGTTCCAGTAAATCACAAGGTTGTGCGTGGCGCGACCGGACGCCACAATATCCAGCCGTCCGTCGCCGTTTAAATCGCCGACAACCAGATCTTCGCACGCCATCGTGTTGTCGTCCACCGGCACTTTTTTCCACTCGCCGCCCGCTTGTTCCGGCGGCAAATACAGATTGATCCCAACCTTTGACGCACTGTTCGGAAGCCGCCAGCCAACCAAAACCTGATCGCTGCCCGTTCCCAACACATCAGCACACGCCACTGCGTGGCCGTCTTTCAAATTCGTTTCGATGACTTGCCGCTTCCACAACTTCTCCCCTGCCGCCGCCGTATAGATCGCCGCCTGCGTTCCATGAAACGGTTCAACCGTCGCTAGGAATCGCGTCCCGCCCACACCTTTTCCGACACGCACTTCGCCCGCCCCATTGAAGCCCTGCTCACCGGTCGCAGCCAGCGCCGTTTTCTTCCACGCGTCCGCGCCCCGCTCGCACAGCAGCAACCCTTCTTTCCCTCCCAGCACAATTTCCTGGCCCGGCTGCCCGTTCCATTCGACCACATCAAAGTTGTGCGTGATATGCATCGATTCATCGACGACTTCAGTCTTCCACTCGTCCTTCGGATTCGCCGGCATCGTGTACGCGAGCATCTTCACGCCATCGCCTTGAGCGTTTTTATTTCCGCGTCCATGCAGCGGCAACACCACCAGTTTGTATTTCCCGTCCGCAACCTGCACCCATTTCATGCGATGCACCGTCGGCTCGTGATGCAGTGTCACGACTTCCCATTTTTGGGTGCGATCCGCCGGCGGAATCAAATAATGCACACTGCCGCTGTTGACCGTGTCCCCGGGATTCCATTCGGCTCCGATTGCGATTGACGCCTTCCCGCTGCCATCGATATCCTTCGCCGCAATGCAAACGTTGTCCTGCTTCGTTACATTTTCACAAATGACATGCCGCGCCCAATCCGGATTGTGGTACCACGCAATCTGCTTTTTATCGACGACCAGAATGTCCGGCTTCCCGTCGCCATCAATGTCCGCAATTGCCGTCGCGTAACCAATCTCGATCTTCGAATCAATAACCTGGGCTTCGAATTTCGGCAACACCAGCTCCACCGCGTATGTCTTTTCTCCAGCAACAAAAATCAACAGCGCACACACGCGCAAAACATCCCATTCAATCCTTCGAGTTTTCATGAAATTCTCCAGAGGAACAGAGCATCACCCCGTTCACGTTTGACGAAGCGATAGCCTCGCGCGAACTGCGGTAGTTCTGCGAGATATACACCGAGATCAACGACAGATCCGCTGGCGTCACGCCATCCAAACGCAACGCCTGCCCGTACGTCCGCGGTCGGTGCTTGTTCAATTTCTCAACCGCTTCGCGCGGCAAGCTCCCGACATTCTTGTAGTCCACGCCGTCCGGAATCGGGCGATTCTCAAGATCCTTTAAGCGCTCAACCTGCTCGGTCTGCCGTCGCAAATACCCTTCATATTTCGCTTCGATTTGCACCGCTTCCGCAACCGGATTCAATTCGCTTCCCATCTCTGTGCCGGGACGAACCGCACCGCTTTCATCAACCGACAAACCCACTTTCTCCAGCGACATCTGCGGCATTCGCAGTAAATCCCAATACGATTTCGGACTGCCCGTCGGACGGTTTTTCTTCATGTACGCCGACGCCGCTTCAATCGCCGCCAACTTCAAATCGCCCGCGTCCATCGCCGGGCCATCGAGCAATCCCAACCGCCGTGCATGCCCCGCGA
>JANXLS010000465.1 GCA_025355035.1 Planctomycetota bacterium
CAGCGCTGTATTTGAAGGCGCTGTGCGAAGGGCTTTTCGAAGGCCCCGGCAAGGACGCGACGATCCGAACACGGCTCGAAAACGAAGTCGCCGAACTCGGCTCGTTCGCCGTCCACGCACGACTCGCTCAAGTCGATCCGAAAGGCGCGGCAAAAATTCTACCGACCGACGGACGTCGCATCGTCCGAGCACTCGAAGTCTACGAACTGACCGGCCGCCCCATCGGCGAAGGCCAGCGCGAATGGGGCACTCCGCGCTCGGACGATGCGGCGGCCATCGGTCGGGAGAATCTTTGCTGTGCCTTTCGGATCGACGTGCGCGAGTCGCGCGTGGACGGCGAACGAGCCGAGTTCGGCGACTTCGTTTTCGAGTCGCGCCCGGATTGTCGCGTCCTTGCCGGGACCTTCGAAAAGCCCTTCGCACAGCGCCTTCAAATACAGCGCTGTGCCGCCCTCGCCGATCAACCGAACGCCGCGTTCAGCGCAGTCGGCGATGGTGCGCTCGGCAGCCGTGACGAACTCCGCGACCGAGGCGTATTCCCACGGTTCGCGGACATCGACGAAGTGATGCGGTACGCGCGCGCGTTCTTCGAGCGTCGGTTTGCCCGTGCCGATGTCGAGTCCCTTGTACAGCTTCATGCTGTCGATCGAGAGCAGTTCGGCGTGGAACTTTTCAGCGAGCAGCAGCGCAACGGCCGATTTTCCGGACGCGGTCGGGCCGGCGAGAATTTTGAAAGTGGGAGTCATGAACCTTTGAGGTCTGTGCTACAATCGACGCAATCCGTATGGAATCCTATAAGAGCTACCGGACAAAACCCTCGCGCCAATCTGCTTGCGGCGGGCGGCGTGGTACTTCGAAAAACTCGCGTAGCGTAGTCTCCAAATACGCTGTGCTCATCTTTCTCGTCCCACTTGCCCGGCGCTGCGCATCTTGGCACGAGGGTTTTGTCCGATAGCTCTAACACTACAACGCGAGTTGACGCCCAAAACACTTACGCAACGCCGACAGATAGATTCCTTGAGTATGCAGTTTCCGAAGCGTGGCGCGACGATGCGAGCGGGCGGCTTTCTGACGTTTATTCTGCCAGTAGTTGATGTGTTCGACCACCTTCTTT
>JANXLS010000466.1 GCA_025355035.1 Planctomycetota bacterium
ATCCGTCTCCTCTTTACCGCTCGGATGGTAATGATTCTGGATGACGATCACCGAACCTTTAAGAACCCGCAAACCCACACCGTCTGGAAAGAGGCTGGGAACAACGCCCGGAGTCCAAATCGCCAGCACGCTGTTGAAACCGCCTTTGACCCCCGTCCCCGTCCCATTCGCGCGGAACCCAACACCTTTCGCCGCAGCCTCCGTGCGAATCGCGTCGCCGGATACGTCCTGCGAAATAATCGAATGATGCACGACCTTGCGATTCCCGGCCCGGAATTCATATCCGATCAGATAACGATCCTCTGGAAGATCCGCAGGCAACACGAAACACTGGTAGATATCCTTGCCTTCAGCCGGAATTGTAAACGCCTTGGGCATCGAAACGATCAGATCCGGCTTGCCCAGTTTCCACGTGTCCGAAAAAACAGGCACAGCCGGCATCGTCGCCGGATCGCCCTCTGCCGCGCCCGATTCCGTCCATCGTTGAATCGTCGCAATCTCCGCGTCACTCAATCGACACACATCGCGAAACTCCCCCGCGCCCGGTTCCGCCTTGAACGGCGGCATGTACCGCGTCCGCGTCACACGAGCCAGCGTCTTCGCCCGCTTCGCGGCATCCTGATAGCTCAACAACGAAAACGGAGCTACCTCACCCGGATGATGGCACCCCGAACAATTCTTAAACAAAATCGGCGCAACGTCCCGGCAATACGTAACCGACTCCGCCCCGCTCGCCGAGTTGCCGGCCAAAATCCCAACCACAAAAGCCAAAACCGCCGCCCGTCGAACCATAATCCATCTCCCGTTGCAACTCAACAAATCGTGCCATTCAGATGTAAACCCAACTGTTGCAAATACACGCACCCAATCCGCAAGAATCCACGCGATTTGCCGGATTAACAAACAGTTCGACGGTGATGAACGACCGCACACTCAAGCCAAGAGCTATCGGACAAAACCCTCGTGCCAAGATGCGCCGCGCCGGGCAAGTGGGACGAGAAAGACGAGCACAGCGGATTTGGAGACTACGCGAAGCGAGTTTTTCGAAGTACCACGCCGCCCGCCGCAAGCAGATTGGCGCGAGGGTTTTGTCCGGTAGCTCTAACACTACAACGCTAGTTGACGCCCAAAACACTTACGCAACGCCGACAGATAGATTCCTTGAGTATGCAGTTTCCGAAGCGTGGCGCGACGATGCGAGCGGGCGGCTTTCTGACGTTTATTCTGCCAGTAGTTGATGTGTTCGACCACCTTCTTT
>JANXLS010000474.1 GCA_025355035.1 Planctomycetota bacterium
CGCTCGAGGTCAAGGAAAACAATCTGCTGAGCATCAAGATCAACGAAACAACAGAGGGCCTCGCATTGACGATCGACGCTCGCATCAGCCTTGACGGTCGCTTTGTCGTCGGCGGCTCCGAACAAACGCATCGCAACCTGATGCTCTACTTCAATCCGACGCAAGGCACATGGCAGACGAAGGCGACCACACTCGAAAACATCAACGGACAGAACGTCGCCGGAAACGCCGGATTGACGCTGACCGGGATCGTCTTCCTCGCAGGTTCTACCAGCATCTCGCGCATCGCCGCAGTCGATCCGCTCGGCAAGGCGTATATTTTGCTCGACCGCTAAACTTGATGATTCGGAATTGTTCGATCGGGTTGCGTTGCATTCCGATTTTGTAAAAATTCAACGCGTTGTCGCGGGCGTGGTCGAGGGATTCACGGGCAGCAGGGGCTTTTTGAGAGTGTGCTTCTCAACGTCTTTTTGAACGTTTTCAGCAGGAGTTTTCGCGACTGGCAATCCGCTGATAGCAAAAATCCCAGCACTAAACCGATCGTCGTGCGGCACTTCATCTTCCGCGGCAGAATTGGTTGGATCGAAACTCAACGTCATCGATTCCAGCACGCGCGAACTGTCCACTGTTACAGGCTGTGCGCACATTTCCGCGGGCTTGCCCAACGTATTCTGCGTTACAATCGCGATCGATTCGCGGCTTTCGAGCGGCAATCGCAACTGCGGGTGCCAGTCTTCGATCTTCAGCCAGACATTTGTGTCCCGGCCCGTCGCGTAATGCAGCACCACTTTGATGCGCCCGTCGCCCCATGAACCGCCATGCAAAAACGCCAGTTGCGAATACGCGGCGTGTTGTTCTGGCGGAAGTTGAATCGTCACCGGTTTCGGATATTTCCCTTTGACGGGCGTCATCATGATCGCATTTTTCGCCGGTGGCATGTTCAGCCTGAAGAATCCCGTCGGCAGCGCTTGGGGAATGCGCACGAAGCCTTCGTCCGGAATGCCCGCATCTTTCTTTTCTTTTTTGTCGTTGGCGACAAGCCAACTCGAAGTCGTCCAGCACGACATCTTGTCAGCTTTGAAACTGTCTGCCGCTGCATGCTTGGCGGTCGAAATCACGTCAGCGTTACAGACGTTCGAAATGTCTAACCCGACGTACTGGTTGTTCAACGGCCATACTTCCGCTGTCGAACTGGGAATCTCCGGCTTCATTTTTGGGCCGTCGTCAGTCGGTCCGAACTTCTTGCCTTTATTCTTGGCTTCGCGTCGAGTGATCTCGTCGGTCGCGTTTTTGTTCGCGTTATTGGCCACTGTCGCGACGTTCGCGGGCTTGCCATCCGGCACGATTTCCACTTTGAAATCGTCGAAATAAACGTCGCCTTCCGCATCCAACATTTTGATAATGAACTGCAACGATTTCGCGTCGTTCGGCACGTTGACAATCCGAACGAGCTGCTTCCATTCGCCATCTTCCGCCGGTAGATACATCGCGGTGTCGAACGGCTTGCCGCCTTTTTCCTCCAGAATTGAAACGAGTCCGGGCGCATTTGTCGTGGCGTCGTGGAACGGCACAAAACCATTCGGACAGAACGCCTGGACCGTTGAAAGAATCGTCCGGCCCCGCACTTTTTGAATATCGATAGCGACCTTGAATCCGGCCTCAACCCCACTGTCTGAATGCCCCAGCGAAATCTTCAACGCGTGACCGTGTCCTTGCACATCTTCAATCGAAAGCTTTTCGGGCCGGATCAACGTCACACCCGGCGGAAGGGCATCCAGCCGATCCATTTTCTTAAAATCTTCCTGAAACAACAGCGTCGCATCGACTGCCGCCGATTTCGTGCCAGACGGATTTCGTCCAGCCGCAGTCAACCGCACATTATCAAGCTCGCTCGTTTTTGAGACTCCCGATCCGTTCGACGACGGGCTTTTCCCGGCAAACGCGAACGCTGCAATGACGAGCAGTGCGGCGGCGCCACTCCCGATGGCCGCAAACAAAACTCCGCTCGATTTGCGTTGCGGCTTTATTTCCATAGGAGGGTTATAACGCCCGATACCCCGACGGTGGGTCGAACGATTGATGCCCGTCTTCACCGCGCGTAAACCGATGCTCGTCTTTGCTTCATCGACATCCGCGTTGATCGGCTGCTTGCCCTTCTGAACGCGCTCCAAATCGTCGATCAGCTGCGCGCAATTGGAATAGCGGTCGGTCGGCTCCTTCGCCATCATTTTCCGAATGACCTGTACGATTCCGTCCGGAACGTCTTCGCACAAGTCCTGTGGATTCGACAACTGTTCGTTCAAATGCTTCATCATCACCATCGCCGGCGTCGCGCCTTGAAACGGTGTATCGCCCGTGACGAGATGGTATAGAGTTCCGCCCAACGAATAAATGTCGGTTCGCCCGTCAATGTCTCGTTCGCCCTTGGCCTGTTCCGGCGAGATATAATGAGGCGTCCCCAAGGCAGTTCCGCTGACGGTATTGAATGACTGTTCCGCGTCGCGGATATTCTTCGACAAGCCCATGTCGAGAATCTTCGCGACGCCGCCGCTCGTGATGAAAATATTCCCAGGCTTGATGTCGCGATGGACAATGTGTTTATCGTGCGCGTGTTTCAAACCGCGCGCGACTTGCAGCGTGTAGTCGACAGCCGTATCCCACGAAAGCCGCTTGGATTGCTTCAGGAGTCTGTCGAGCGGTTCGCCGTCGCAATACTCCATGACATAATAATTCGTCCCGCGATCCTCGCCGGTCGTGTAGGCCGCAACGATGTTGGGATGATTAAGCTGCCCCGCCGACTTCGCTTCACGCCGAAATCGCGACAGAAAATCCGCGTTACCCGCGTACCGTTTGGGTAGAACTTTGATCGCGACTTGCCGCCCGGCGCTGGGATCGTCGGCAAGATACACAGTACCCATCCCGCCTTCGCCCAGCTTCCGGATAAGCCGGTAGGGTCCGATCGCTTGTTGAACCGCCTTCTCCGGCACGGTCTGCAAGGATTTCTCAACGTTGTCAAGAATGGCTTGAGTCAACACGCCTTGCTTGACGAGCACCGCCGACAGCGCCACAGTCTCGCCGCTGGCGGAAAGCAACGCCTGTTCAGCCTCAGCCGCCTCGAACTGCTCGGGGCTGACGATGCGAGAGTGCAGGACGTGTTGCGCGAAAGGATCGTCGGTCGGTTCTAGGGTCATACTCTGGTTTGTTTACACCGGTCAATGAGGTCAGGAATACTAATCGACGCGAGAGCTTTTGCGACTCAAGAACCGCTGCGGTGAGGGTGTGGCAATTGTTGCGTTGCCACGCTTTATTTTGTTCGTTCGCCGAGCGCCTCCAATTTTTAAAGAAAATGTCGAATTGTGCTTGCGCGCATTTCGGGCCATGCTATAATCCTCTTCCCGCTGAACGAGATGCTGAAGGCGGGTAACCTCCCGTGTGTCGCCCAAAAATGCAGCATCGGGCAATCGGGCGATTAGCTCAGTTGGTTAGAGCACCTGCTTTACACGCAGGGGGTCGGGGGTTCGAGTCCCTCATTGCCTATGTGTGCAACTGTTCGGAAGTTTGAAAACAGAAGAGAGATTAAGTTAAGGTGGGCTCGTAGCTCAGTTGGTTTAGAGCGTCGGCTTGTCACGCCGAAGGTCGCGGGTTCGAGTCCCGTCGAGCCCGCCATTATAACTTGATTCGTCCACTTGATATCATCCCACCGTCGCCCGAAAAAAATGCCGGCATAGCTCAGCGGTAGAGCAATGGAATCATAATCCATCGGTCAGTGGTTCAAATCCACTTGCCGGTATTTTTATTTATATTTTTGCGCTCAAGACTAAATTCAATACTCAATTCGGCAGCGTATCGTAAATTCGGGCATAGGAATGATGGCGACGCGGATGGATTTCACCGCGACCCAGTGCGGCGAGCACCGCGCAGCCCTTTTCTTTCAGATGGACACAATCGCTGTACGCGCATTGGCCTTGCAGCTTTGCTATTTCAGGGAACCAGCCCCATAGATTTTGGCGATCCGTGTCGGCGGGTGTGAATTCCCGGACGCCGGGCGTGTCGACAATTTCAGCGTGAGTGCCGTCGTGGAAATCGACTTCGAAAAG
>JANXLS010000487.1 GCA_025355035.1 Planctomycetota bacterium
TGACGTCGGATGGAAGAGCGAGCAGTTGAATCCGCATAGCATTCCGCTAGGCGTCAACCGGCCTTCACCCAAGCCCGGCGTTCAATCGCATTACACGAAGGGCGTCGAAATCGAAATTTTAAAAGGCGACACGCCGCAGACCGGTTTCGAAAATTCGACGGGGACTTTTGTTGCGACACAAACATTCGTGGATCCGGATGTCGTGAATACGTTCATGGATCCGAAGCACCCGACCAAGACCGTGATGGTTTCGACGGACAAACTGCGCTATCGCGTTCGCTTCAAATATCCGGTGTACATGGACGCCGACACGAAAGCGACAATGGACACCGTCAATCCGACCACGCAGTTTCTACTGGACACGCCGGTGTTCGATGATATTTCCATCACGTACGTGAGTCCTGTCCGAATCCGATCGTATCGAGAAGTGTTGGAGTAAACGCGTCTCGCCGGGTTCGTCGAGGATCGCAGCGCAACAAGTGTGGGGAGCGAATCATGTTGAAAACAGCGATGCTTTGTGTGGCGATGATGGTGGTGTGGACCGGAGCCACCTGTTGTGCCGGGACACTGCCGGAACGAACGTCTGAGAATCAAAAAGTGTCGCCCGAAGAAACCGCGGAGCGCGAGGGGAACAACGAAAAATTCGGTGCAGATTTCTGCGGCAAACTGGCGCTGTTCACGAAAGAACAGAAAGAAGCGTTCGGCGATGCATCGGTCTTCGGAACTCTGACGACCGACAAGACCACCTATTTCGTCAAGCTGAACTCGGAAAAATTGCTGGAAGCACTCACGCCGTACGACGGCAAGAAATGCACGCTCACCGGAAAACTCCGCAACGAAGGCAAGTACTTGCTCGTTCAAAAAGTCGTGCAGGCCGGAGCGGAATACATCTATCAAAAGCGCCGGGGCGGAGTGGGAATGTAGCTTATTTTTCGAGGCTCGCCGCGAACGATACGACGTGGGAAAAACTGTCGCAGTACGCGCCGTATTGGATGCGCTTGCGGATGTCGGGCGTTAGCGCATTGCCCCCGACAACCATTGCAACGCCTTGCGCCTGAGTCGTCGCGTAGATCGGTTCGTACTGCCCCTGGAACGCTTCCGCATCAGGAATGTGTGCAACGCTGAGCCACAGAATGCGCGGCCGCAACGAACGCAGCGCGGCGCAGACGGATTCACTGGGCAGATTCGAGCCGAGATTCTGAGCGTCCCATCCGGCTTCGCGCAGCACCAGTTCAACGATCTTTGTTGGGAGCGTATACGTGTCGCCGCTGAGCGTCCCGCCGATGGCCAGAGGTGCAGATTGGGGAACAACCGGGATGAGGCCACGCAGTTCCGTCAACACGCGCGAGCAGATTTCGCACGCACGCCGCTCCTGGAAAACCTCCACGCTGCCGTGCGCCCACCGATCTCCTATTCCGTGAAACGCCGGCGCGATCGCCCAATCGCAGATTTCGCAGACGCTCTTTTTTGAAAAATAGAGATTCAAAACATGCCGCCGAAACAGCGCATCGTCACCGGATTCCAACGCCAACCGCATGTCATCGACCGACCGTGAAATCAACGCGTCGCCCAATCCAGTCAGCGACGGCAGTCCCAACATCTCCGGTTTGACCATCGTGTGACCATTATCCCGGAGAAACTGGATCACGCCCTTGAGCGGCAGCCGCCTGTGTTTGCCCGGCGTGGATTCCGTCGGAATCAAGCCCTGATCGCACCAGCGCTTAACCGTCGACTCTCCCACTCCAATGGCTTGAGCGACTTGTTTAGGTGTAAGCGACTCTTTCATTTTGCCTGCAATTCTTGAATGTTTTGAACGATTTTAAAATAAGTTTAAAGTACAATAACTCAGCTTTTCAATAAAACAAGCGACTCTCATCAATTTTAATACACATCGCCTGCTTGGTTTGTATCTCAAAATTAAAATGAACGATTTGAACGAATTTAAATTGACGCCGTAAAAACATGGAGTAGTATATGAATGAATTGAATGATTCAAAAGCAAAGGAGTCCCCTGATGATTGACGAAACCGTCCGACAAATCCGAATCGATGAAGCGCTAAAGTTCTCAACGCCTCGCACCAAAACGCTGAAGCCAACGTACGACGGCAAGCGGGCCGAAGCCGCTGTTCGCGAACTGTTGATCGCTGTTGGCGAGGATCCTGATCGCGACGGACTGATCGACACGCCGCGCCGCGTCGCCCGTATGTATAAGGAACTTTTCGCGGGCATTTCGATTGATCCGGAAGAACATCTTCGACGTACGTTTAAAGAGCCCTACGACGAAATCGTGCTGCTGCGAGACATTAATTTCTCCTCGCTTTGCGAGCATCACCTGTTGCCATTCCTAGGCAAAGCCCATGTCGCCTACCTACCTAACGACCGGGTGGTAGGGCTCTCCAAATTGGCCCGAACGGTCGACGCTTTTGCGCGTCGGCCGCAAATTCAAGAACGCCTTACCGCGCAGATCGCTGACGCTCTCATGATGCATCTCAAGGCGCAAGGTGCGATGGTAGTCATCGAGTCCGAACACCTGTGCATGAAAGTGCGCGGCGTGAACAAACCCAACAGCGTCATGGTGACATCCGCCGTGCGCGGTATCTTCAAAACCGATGCATCCGCCCGAGCGGAAGCGATGGCGCTGATCAAGAGTTGAACGAGTTCTTTGGCCAAACACGAGGCCCCGAGGTGCGATTATGAGTTTCGAAATCTTTACCTATAAATCGAGACTGCCTGTGCCAGCGAACACTGCGTTCGCCTGGCACGCGCGCCCCGGGGCCTTTGAACGTCTCAATCCGCCGTGGGACCCCGCGCGTATTGTTGAAAAAAGTGGCGGCATCGAGAACGGCAGCCGTGTGACACTTGAATTAAAAATGGGGCCGCTACCGGTTCGCTGGGTCGCCGAACACAGCGACTACACGCCGGGTACCCGCTTCAAAGACACGCAGCTGTCCGGCCCGTTTGCGCATTGGGAACATACGCACCAATTCACCGACAATGGTGGGAATTGCATTCTCGAAGATCGCATCGAATACAAATTACCGTTCGGTTTTCTCGGAAAACTTTTCGGCGGACCGATGATCCGCGCGAAGCTTGAGAACATGTTCGGCTACCGGCATCGCATCACGCAAGCGGATCTGTCCGCTGCGCAAACACGAAAGGCAGATCCCATGAATATCCTCGTCACCGGCGCCAACGGAGTGGTTGGAACGGCGCTCGCTCCATTCCTCACTTCGGGCGGGCTCAACGTGTACCGCATGGTTCGCCGGAAGTCCAACCCCGCAAACAATGAAATGGAGTGGAACCCCGAGACCGGCGTGATTGATCGTGTCCGCATTGAGAGCGCCGACGCAGTGGTCCATCTTGCCGGTGAGAACATTGCCGGTCGCTGGTCGAAGGCCAAGAAAGCCGCAATCCGCGACAGCCGCATCAAAGGCACTCGACTCCTCGCCGAAACACTTGCCCGCGGGTTGAAGCGGCCGAAAGTTTTGGTCAGCGCTTCGGCAATTGGGTACTACGGTGACCGCGGCGATGTTGTGCTCGACGAATCCAGCGCACCCGGTTCAGGCTTCCTCGCGGACGTTTGCAAGGAATGGGAAGACGCCACGAAGCCTGCCCGCGAGGCCGGAATTCGCGTCGTCAATCTGCGCATCGGCGTGGTGTTAACGCCTGCGGGCGGAGCGCTCGCAAAAATGCTCACGCCATTCAAACTGGGTGCCGGCGGAATCATGGGCAGCGGCAAACAGTTTTGGAGTTGGGTCGCCATCGACGATGTGATCGGAGCGATCAGCCACGCCATCTTTACCGATTCGTTGCGCGGTCCCGTTAACGTCACCGCGCCGGGCGCGTCGACGAATTACGAATTCACGAAGGCACTCGGAAAAGTGCTCTCGCGCCCGACGATCTTCCCGATGCCCGCGTTCGCGGCGCGACTCGCTCTGGGAGAAATGGCCGACGCCCTCTTATTATCCAGCGCGCGCGTTGCGCCGAAACGACTGATCGAAACCGGCTACGCGTTCCGCTATCCGCAACTGGAGTCGGCGTTGCGACACGTGCTGGGAAAATAACCCACTTGTGCTCGTCAAACAAAACTCAAACTCAGGGACTCTTCTATGACTCGTCCAGAAAATCCATGTGTTGCCATCCTCGGAGCGACAGGCGGCGTCGGATCTGCCTTGGCCCATATTTTAAAACAACGTGGCTTCAAACTCGCCCTGATCGGGCGCAAGACCGACGCGCTCCTCGCGCTTGATACGGAACTTGATACGTTTTCTTACCCCATCTCAAACGCAGATCCGAAAGAGATTTCCGAAGCGTTGACCGAGGCGAAGGCGGCGATGGGTCGTCTGGATGGAATCGCCAATTGCATCGGTTCACTGCTGCTCAAGCCCGCGCATTTGACGTCGGATTCAGAATTGGATTCTGTGCTGTCCGTCAATCTCGGAACCGCATTCGCCGCCGTGCGCGGAGCAGCTCAGCTAATGGAGGAAGGCGGGTCGGTGGTGTTGGTCTCATCGGCAGCCGCGCGCGTGGGCCTCGCGAATCACGAAGCCATCGCTGCGGCCAAGGCCGGCATCGAAGGCCTTATGCGCTCCGCCGCCGCCACGTATGCGTCGCGCGGAATTCGTTTCAACGCCGTCGCGCCGGGATTGCTGAAGTCTGGATTAACGCGCCGACTTTGGGAAAACGAAACGTCGGAATCCGTATCGGCTGCGATGCACCCGCTCGGACGCCTCGGCGAACCGCACGAAGTCGCATCGCTGATGGCGTGGCTCTTGGATCCCATCAACAATTGGATTACGGGTCAGGTCATTGGCGTCGATGGTGGACTGGCGGAATTGCGGGTCAAAAATCGCTGAGACAGAAATTCAATTTCCGTATTGCAGGCGGTCGGCGAGGCGTTTGTCGAGTTCGGGGACGGCGGTCATCTTTTTCATGGTCGTCTGGACATCGTACGGGACGCGGCGGTATCGCACCGAGTTGCCGTCGAAGAGCACGTAGCAGGAATCCTTGTTTCTGTCGCGCGGCTGGCCGACGGCCCCGATGTTGATCAGTGTCTTTCGCCCGGAAGGAATGTAATAGGTATTATCAGGAAGATCGGTCGGCTTGATCCATCGAAAATCGTGCGTCGCCACACCCGGTCGATGCGAATGGCCGACGAAACAGATCTCATCAAAACACTCGAACATCTCGGTTGCTTTATCGGATATGCCGAAGCCGTTGTCTTTGAAGTCTTCTTCGAGCACGTATTCCATGAGCGGATCGCGCGGCGAAGCGTGAACGTAAATCCCTTTGCCTTCCCGACGCAACGACGGCAAATTTTCGAGCCAGAGCCACCGTGCGAGTTTGCCGGGAAGAGCGAAAAAACCCGGTTTCATTTTACGACGCTGCCACGCGACGGCCTTGGCAGCGCTTTCGTTGAAACCCAGCGCGTGTGACATAAACAGCGCTGCATCGTGATTGCCGCATAAACTCCAGCGGCACACTTTGCGGATGATATTGACGCACTCGACGGGATTCGGGCCGTAGCCGACGATGTCTCCCAAACACACAATCTCGTCCGCGCCTTCCGCCTCGATGTCAGCCAAGACGGCGCGCAACGCTTCCAAATTGCCATGGATGTCGCTGATGACGGCGCGGAGTGCCATAGAAAAGATTCGGTGTTCCGGGTACAGTTCTTAAATCATCTGTTACGTTGAACGGTTTACCCAACGGAACGACTGTTACGCCTCAGTCGGCTTGATGAACTTCACCTTGCGGCGACCACCGGAGTGCGTAATGACCTTCTTGAAACCCGCTTCAACCTTGCGTTTTGCGCGCTTCTTGCGCTTGATTCGAATTTCCATCCTGCGTTTTCGTTTGTCTGCCAAAATTCTCTCCCTCGCGCCGGAACTCCGGCGAACTGCAATCTGAATTCCCACTTCTTCCCACGCCGGTCCATGGCTGACAGCCCCTGACTCCCCCGGCATTTGAAGCAAACATTCTAATCAAACTCTCGCGCTTGCAAGCTAAAACCGGCAACCAAATTCAATTTCTGCCAAACAATTACGATTCTTTAATAACACTTCGTCCTGGTTACTTCTTCGGCTCAGCTTCAAGCGACTTTGCTGCTTCTGCGGGCTTCGCAGCTTCCGCTGGCTTATTCGCTCCGCCTGGGACGAATTTCTTGACGCCGTCGGCACCCTTGTTCATCAGGTCTTCGATGGAGACCGCGCGGTCCTGAGCCTGGTGCGTCTTATCGTGGTAAACGTGGCATTCGATGCAGTCCATGCGCGCGTCCTTATGGTTGTGGCATTGCTGACAATTTGCGATGTTCGGCAACAGGACGTCGGATGTCTTCTCGCTCGTTCGCGCACCGGCGTGACACGATTCACAATTGACCACCGTGTGCGTCTGGTGATTGAATACTGCGTGATTCAGCCATCGCGACGGAATATTCGTGTCGGCGACAACCGCATCCAATTCCGGCTTAGCCGCTTTCGTCGTCGTCGCTTCGTGACAGAACAAACACGCGCCTCGTTCGTTTTTGTTACGGACCTCATCGGCTTTTCCGAAGATCTTGTCCAATCCTTCCTTCATCTTCGCATCAACAGCCGTATCAATTGCAGCAGCCGAAACCGGTTTGTCGTCCACGTAACTTGCGATGGTCTTGCTGATAGCGTCCGACAATTCCTCGTTAAACTTCTTCTTCTTCGTCTTGCTCAGCTTTTCGTAACCCTTGACATTCTTCTCATCCAAATCCGGCATCAACTTCACGATTTCGTCTTCGCTGCCGAGCGCAGTTTTCAGAATCTCGAACATCTTTTCATCATCGGACGTCGCCGTCTCCGTGAGCATCTTGTCGGCGTCTGCTTTGGCCGGCGGCAGGGGTTTCGCCGCGACTTTCAACAACTCGGCCCGGAACTTGGCGATTACTTTCATCTTTGCCTTGTCCGCGTCGCTCAAGCTTGCGCCAGAAAGCGTCGTCTTGACGGCTTCGGGGTATAGCGCGTTGCGCAGAAAGTCGCGCGCTCCATCGGCCGGGCCGTGCGGAACGATCACCCCAGCCGCTTTGATTTCATGCTTGTGACAGGCCGACGCGCAGTTTTGTTCGTAGCTGATCGGAAGCATGTAGCGGTTCTGTCCGGACGCGGCGTTGCTGCTCAGCCGTTGGCGAATGACGCTGACAAGCGCCGCTTCGAACATCGCCTTCGTTGCGTCCGCGTTGCCGGCGACCTTCTTCAAACTCTGATCGATCGAATCCTGGCTCAGCGTTTCAACCGCCAGTTTGCGGACGTCGAGGTTTGTTAGCTTGTACTTGACGACACCGCCCGTTTCCGCCCGCGTGATGATGCGGGTGTAATAAGCGTCGCGTTCTTCGGGCTTGAGCGATTTCTCGAAATCGGTCAAACGCGTCGATTCACTGCTCATCATTTCGAAATTGCTGTTATTGGTGCGGTGACAATCGACGCATCCCATCGTGCGCGCGCCGAACTTTGAATCCTGATCGTATGCCACCTTCATATGCTTCGAGTGATTGAAGCGCAACTGCGTCGGATCGCCGCCACCGGGTTTGCCCGCAGCGGTCGACAACACGCGCCAGTCTTGATGGCCGTCCATGAAGCTCTTGATGCTCTTACCGTACACTGTTTCCTTGCCGCCTGCCAATTTGAGATCGGAGTGGCATTGTGTGCAGTGGTTGTCGTTCATCTGAACCAACTGTTGGCTGCCTTTATGCTCGGTGTGGCAGCTTGCGCAGCGGGGTTCTTCGATGGCCAGACCGGTCGAAACGTTGATGACGGGTTTACCGTCGAGGATCAACTTTTCGCCGTTCGGACAGACCTGATTGGCGTTGTGGATCGGACCATCGTGACACTTCGCGCATTTTGCATTGGTGACGACGCCGAATTTGCCGTTCGCTTTTTCATGGCAGTCGTCGCAGCGGTGGTTAAACCACGTGTGGCGGCTGGAGACTGGCCCGGGTTCGTAGATTTGGTGATCGTTCTTGAAAAAGGTGACAGCGGCTAACGCCGCGATGGCCGTCAACGGCAAAGCGAACGTCAGGATTCGCATCCACGTCCGCCGCGCATGCGGCTTCTTGTGGTAGTCGTGATCAATTCGCTGAGCGCGGTATTTCTGCTGCTTGACGAGGAAGTTTTCGTTGGCGTCGCTCATGTATGGCCTCAGTTCAATTCCACGGTTCAAGGCAATTGCAAAACAGTCTTGTGGTGCGGGCGTCCCGCCTGCAGCTTCGTGTTGCAGGCGATCCTTTTCGAATTCATGCGGGCGGGACGCCTGCACCACAAATGATTACTTGTTCAACACTCCAGAGTAACCGAACGTGGCAATGACGACGTGGAACGCCGACAATGCCAGGAGCAGATAAGACAACGGAATGTGCACGTACTCCCACGCATGCAAATACAAGTGAAGACGAGTCTGAATCTGCAGTTGGCGGCGTTCTTCGCAAAGGCCCTGAATTTCAGTCAATGCCAGGTGCAACCGCTGCGGCAGCAACGTTTGAACGTGATTGAAAACGGCCGCTGCTTTGCGCAATTCCGCGAGTTTGCTGTCCGACTTGTATATTGGATCAAGGAACGGTTCGACTTCGTCCAGAAAGAAGTTCATCAACGGTATGGCGGCTTTTTCTTCGTCCGCAGACGCCGGTGCCATCTTGGCGTATTTTTCCTTGAATTCAGTGTCCTTCTTCAGCTTTTCTGCCTTCTTCTTTTCAATCTCTTCCTGCTGAGCGGCATTGAGTTTTCCGCCCACGTTGCCGCAGCAGCACGCAGTAATGACTGCGGCGTCGATCTTCAGTTTTTGGATGACTTCGGGAATCTGTTCGAACGTCGATTCGTTCTTCACCATCTGCAGCATGATCTTTGGAATGTACTGCTGTAGCACAACGCCCAGGATGCCGGTCAATTCGACAATGATGAAGAGAACCATCAGCCAGAACGTGAGTTCGTGGCCCATCAAGAATCCGGAATGGCAGAGGATCAACGGGAACGCCAGCAAGCCCAACCAGACATGTGCGTTCAACCAGTCTTTCGCGCGACCCAAGCGCCAGATGCGAACGGCTCGCCGCGCACCCAGAAGGCCACAGAAGATCATCATCGCAAACCCGACGATGCCGTACGCCAAGCCCGGCCCGGTCGAGCCCGTGGGCCCCTTGCCGCCATGCTTGAGCATTTCGTCCGCGTAATATGAGTAGCTCACGAGGGACGCAATCGTTGCAAGGATTGTGAAGACAATCCAATTTCGTTGTTTTTTGAATTCAATGAGCACGGGTCGGTTGATCCTTCCTCGACATGCTGTGGAATGCACGCACCCGGTTCGCCGGGGAGCGCCATTCGCAGCCGTTTAAATTCGCAAAACGCACTAAGACCTTCGATCGTTGTTTTGAATCATTTGTAACACAGCGCGATACGACAAAACGCTGGATTCAGTTAGAACGGAAACCATTTATGTGGTGGTTAGCGCGTTCTAATTGCTCGTGCGTTCGTTCTATTTTACGAATCCGCTGTGTGCGCTTTCGCACGCGCTGCGGTGAAAACAGAATTTGTCGTTTCGTTGCTGTGCTGAATCTAGTTTGTTTTCCCTGATTTGCCCGCTTCTTTCAACGTACTTTTTCCGACAATTTCGAAAAA
>JANXLS010000960.1 GCA_025355035.1 Planctomycetota bacterium
CTTCTAATTAAACCCGCAATGAGAAGCAGTGTTGCTGTGCCTCCGAGCAGCCCCCATGTTATATTTTTTTTCATAGCGAACGTGTCCGATTGCATGCGGTTTCAAAATTTATTTCCAGAGATCCGTCGTCGAGGATTAGTCGAACATACTCGGACTCTACTACAATTTTTCAAAAAATAACTTGTGTGCGCTTCATTACCATTCAAAATCAGTGACACAATGAACCGTTTCAGCCCACTGCTCAAACTCCCGCTTGCTCTGATTGCCGCCTTCGCGAGCACGAGCAGCTTTCTGTTCGAAAAATCATGTGTTGCTGCGGTGTTGAAAACGGCATTTTTAAGCGTCGAAACGATGTGGAAAACGGATCGAATTTCCCACACGCATCCACAGGATAGCGAAGCGTTCGCCAATCGCTGGGACCCCATGAATAAATCCCTAAGCATCACAACTGATGGTGTATTTTGGAACTGTACTTCGCTGGCGCTAGATAACAACACTCCTTTAGCTGAAGTAACGTTGTTCGAATTGACCGGATTGAATTCACATGGAAAGCAGGCTTCTGTGAACATGTTCGCAGATTCTGAAAACTGTTTTGTTTGAGTGCTTTGCATCGCTTAAACAGAAGTTATCCACATTTTTAGTGCCCTTGATGATGATGATGATCTTTTAAATCAGTAATGGCTTGAACAGCCCCATTGCGGGCCTGACGGAGGTTGAGTTTCATGAAATTGGTTGTCAAACGCGAACCTTTTACTGCTGCATTGTCGGCTGCGTCGGCCATTGTACCCCTTCGCGGCGTTCGTCCGAATCTGAAGAATTGTTTACTTAATGCGGATGCCGATGGCGGAATTGAAATTCAAGCCACGGACATGGAAGTCGGATTGCGCTACAAACTGCGCGCCGAATCTGTAGAGGAACACGTCTCGCTGTGCCTGCCGTGTACGACGATGGCGGGACTGTTGAAAGAGTGTACTGAAGATATTGTCACACTCGAAACCAGCGGCTCGAAAGGGATCCTGACGGTGGGGCGCGATCGCTTCGAAGTGCTGGGACAGGAATCGTCGGATTTTCCGGATGTTCCGAGCATGGGCGAAGGACCGGCGCTTTCGGTTCCCGCCGAAGATCTTGCTAAAATGATCGATCGAACCTGCTATGCGGCGGCTCGCGAGCAGGGCCGTTATGCGATAAACGGTGTGTACATGCAGTGCAAGGACCGGACGCTCGAAGTGGTTGCGACGGACGGGCGCCGATTGGCGTACTGCAAGAAGAAGTTGAAAGCGGGAACAGCGCTCGAAGATGGAGTGATTGTCCCGGTGAAGATGATGCAGGAAATCCGCAAACTGTGCGACAACGTTGCGACTGGCGAAGAACTGCAGATTGCATTACGCGGACGATCGATCATTGTCAGCGGCAGCGCGGTGACGCTGTCGAGTTTGATCGTCGAAGGCATCTTTCCAAAATATCAGCAGGTAATTCCGAAAGATTCGGATAAAGAGATTACGTTGAAGCGCGAGCCGTTGATTCACGCACTGCGCAAAGCGGTCTTCCTGACGAGCGAAGAGACGAAGACAGTTAGTCTCAATTTCACGACGGGGACGTGTTTGATCGAAGCACGGTCGCCGGACAAAGGGCAGGCCGCTGTGACGCTCGAAGTCGAATACACGGGCGATCCGGTAACGATTGGATTCAATCCACAGTACTTCCAAGACGCGCTGAAAGTTTTGGACTCGGAGATGGTTCGGCTTGAGTTGAAAGACGGGACGAAGCCCGGCGTATTGCGCGAAGGACAGGAATTCCTGTATGTGTTGATGCCGGTCAATCCGAAAGATTGAACCGAACTTTTGAAATAGTTTTAACAGCTTTATTAATATCGAATAACGCGGATTTGAGCAAATAACTCCGCGTTATTCGATGTTAAGAGCTACCGGACAAAACCCTCGCGCCAATCTGCTTGCGGCGGGCGGCGTGGTACTTCGAAAAACTCGCTTCGCGTAGTCTTCAAATACGCTGAGCTCGTCTTTCTCGTCCCACTTGCCCGGCCCGGCGCGGCGCATCTTGGCACGAG
>JANXLS010000526.1 GCA_025355035.1 Planctomycetota bacterium
GCTTCAATCTACGTTTTCGTTCGCCGCGCGGAACGAATTCGATTACACGGTCTGTGAACCCTCAACAGCTCGATTTTTCCCCCGCCGTTTTCGCGTCTTTTCGCCTCTGCGCCTTCGCGTTTAGACGAAAATCCCTTCGACTCACAAAACCGTTCCCAAGAAAAACCCAGTTGCCAGTTGACGCGAGCGTTCGTTCCCGTATTTTTTTACGGTTCGAATCGCAGCTTCTTTATCAAGGAAAGACCGACATGCCTCAGTTTCTTTCGACCGACGACATTCGCCGCCGCTGGATCGCCTTCTTCAGCGCACACGGACACAAGCCGATTGCGTCCGATCTCCTCGTGCCGCAGAACGATCCCAGCGTGCTGTTCACGGGTGCGGGAATGAATCAGTTCAAAGATCACTTCATGGGCCGCGCGAAAATCGATCACCCCAAGCAGCGCGCCGTCACGTCGCAGAAGTGCATTCGCACCGGTGACATTGACAACGTCGGGCGTACGCCCAGCCATCACACCCTGTTTGAAATGCTCGGCAACTTTTCCTTCGGCGATTATTTCAAGAAAGAAGCGATCGAGTGGGGCTGGCAATTCTGCACCGATCCAAACGTCGGCATCGGCCTCGAAAAAGATCGGCTGAGTGTCACGATATATGGAGGCAATGCCACCCTCGGCATCGCGCCGGACGAAGAAGCCGACAAATTCTGGAAGCTGAATGCGCCCGAATTGCAGAACGCCGACGGCTCATGGCGCATTTACAAATACGGCGACAAAGACAACTTCTGGCCCGCCAGCGCCCCGACCGACGGCCCCAACGGCCCGTGCGGTCCATGCAGCGAAATTTACTACGACACCAAGCCCGAGCAGGGAGCGCCCGAACCCGTTGCCGATAGCAAGGATCCGCGCCGCTACGTCGAAATCTGGAACCTCGTTTTCACGCAATTCAATCGCGTCGATGTCGGCAAGCTCGAATCGCTGGGCCGCGAAAACATCGACACCGGCGCAGGACTCGAACGCATGGCGCGCGTCGTTCAAGGCCAATCGACAAACTTCGAAATCGATCTGCTGCTGCCGATCGTCGAAGAAGTCGGAGCGATCGCCGGGAAGAAATACGAATCAGCGACAGAAGACGGCCGCCGCATGCGCCGCATCACCGATCACACTCGCGCAGCCGTCTTCTGTATCGCCGACGGTGTCGCGCCGAAGAACGAAGGCCGCAACTACGTGGTCCGCCGCTTGATGCGCCGCGCGATCCTCGACGGCCGCGAACTGGGCATCACGGAACCGTTTCTGGCGAAAGTCGCGCGCGTCGTCATCAAGCAGATGAGCGTCGGCTATCCGGAACTGCACGGCTCGCGCGAAGGCACGATTGTTCGGATGATTGAAGAGGAAGAAAACGCGTTCAGCCGAACGTTGAATTCCGGTCGTCAAGTCTTCGCAGAAGTCGTCGCGAATTTGAAGAAATCAAAGAAGTCCGAAATCTCAGGCGCGGATGCGTTCAAGCTTTGGGACACGTACGGGTTCCCGCTCGAATTGACGCTCGAACTCGCTGAAGACGAAAAGCTGACTGTCGACAAGAAGGGCTACGACGTCGCTTACGAAGAAGCGATCAAGCGCAGCCAAGCCGGTTCAACCATGTCGAAAGAAATCTTCGAATCCGGACCCGTCGCTGAAATAAAAAAACAATTCGCGGGCAAGCCCACGGCGTTTAAAGGTTACGGTTCGCTGAGCGTCTCCGGCGCAAAGGTTCTCGCGATTGCCCAGAACAACGAGCTGAAAAATGAAGCCGCTTCCGGCGAAGCGATTGTGCTGCTCGACCAGACTCCTTTCTATGGCGAAAGCGGCGGGCAGGTCGGCGATAAAGGCTGGATTGTTTTCGACGCTCAGCCCACCGACGGCAAACACAAAGTCGGCCATCGTGTTCTCGATACCCAGAAGGCTGAAGGCTTGTTTCTGCATCGCGTTGAACTGCAAGGCGCGTTGAAGGTCGGCGAGTTTGTCAGTTGCGAAGTCGATCCGGCGCACCGCGCGCCGTTGTTGAAAAATCACAGCGCTACGCATCTGCTTCACAACGCGTTGCGCGGTATTTTGGGAACGCACGTCGAACAGCGCGGCTCGATGGTTTCGTCCGATCGGTTGCGCTTCGATTTCACGCATTTCGAGCAGATCAAGCCTGAGCAACTGACGGAGATCGAAGCGCGGGTCAACGACATGATCGTCAGCGATTTCGCGGTCGATACGCAGGAATTGCCGATCGCGGAAGCGCGCGCGAAAGGAGCGATGGCGCTCTTCGGCGAAAAATACGGCGACCGCGTCCGCGTCGTCCAGATGGGCCCAAGCGTCGAACTCTGCGGCGGAACGCATTGCCATTCGACCGGCCAGATCGGCTATTGTCGCATTGTCCAGGAATCGTCCGTCGCCGCCGGAGTCCGCCGCATTGAAGCGCTGACCGGCGCTCACGCCGTGGCCGACGCGCGCAAGAGCGACGAGATGCTGAACCAACTCGCGCTGCTGCTGAAGACAAAACGCGACGCCGTTAGAGAACGCTTCATTGCGCTGCAAGACGAAAACGCTGCGCTCAACCGCGAGCTCGAAAGCTTCCGCAAAAAAGCCGCGAACGCTGCGGCGGGTGAGTTGCTCAACTCGGTCGTCGAAATCGCCGGGACGAAGTTACTGGCAGCGAAAATCGATGGCGCCGATGCGTCCGCGTTGCGCACGACGCTCGACGGCATCCGCAAGCAACTGCCTGAAGGCGCGATTGTTCTCGGCGGCAGCAAAGACGGCAAAGTCGCGCTGCTGGTGAGCTTCTCGCCCGAGATCGTGAAACGCGGCGGCCACGCCGGGAATCTCTTAAAGGAGTTGGCCCCAAAAGTCGGCGGCAAAGGCGGCGGCAAACCCGACATGGCTCAAGGCGGCGGAACGGATGTGGCGAAATTAGGCGAAGCCCTGACGAGCGTGAATGCGATGGTGGCGGGGATGGTGAAGTAATTTTGGATTCTGGAGTTAGGAGTTACAGAACGCGCGACTTCAAACTCCAGAATCCGGACTCCAACTTCCCGCCGTTCGCCGCATCACTGCATCACTGCGAGAGATTTTGGCCGTCGAATTGCAGTATAATAAAGTGATCTCAGAAGCGATGCAGTTTTGTTTCGACACGAAACAAGACTGTTTCGTGTTATATTTTGATGAACAGTTGCTGAATCGTGTTGAATCGCCTTGACAGACGCCGCTTGGACACTATTCTGATCGCAATCACCATTTTTTTGCGCGATCTCTTTTGAATCGCACGAATCGCAAGGATTGGACGGTAACAATTCATGGGCAATATCGGCGATAAAATTCGCAAAACGCTCGACGATGGCGTTTACAAATCGGTCATCTGGAAATCAGTGTTTCGACACGGATTTCCGGACACGGACCGCAACCGAACGCTGGCCGTTCTGTCGAACGTCTTCCTGCATCTCCACCCCGCCAAGTTGAAGGGCCACGCCGTCCGCATGCGCTACACGTGGTGCATGGGCGGCCTCTCCTTCTTTGTGTTCTTGATTCTGACGATCTCCGGCGTGTTCCTGATGTT
>JANXLS010000548.1 GCA_025355035.1 Planctomycetota bacterium
ATCAAGACAGTGCAAGACGGCGGACGATGTATGAGGCGCGGATTGAAAGCGAACCAAAGCGAATGGAAGTTTACCTGCAGCGCACACAACCTGCTGAAGCTCTGGCGAAGTTCAAGATAGTCTGAAAAGCGAAACAAAAAACTCCGGCAAAATAACACGGACCGTTAGAATACTTGTCGCGTTGGTTTGAGCGACAG
The DNA here is from genome assembly GCA_025355035.1 of Planctomycetota bacterium. Lineage (GTDB taxonomy): Bacteria > Planctomycetota > SZUA-567 > H5-PLA8 > H5-PLA8 > JANXLS01. The sequence goes on from JANXLS010000548.1 coordinate 198, forward strand.
GCTCAAGAAGGTCAGTAATTGTATTTATATCTGGTCGTCGTTGTAATGGCTTAAAACAAACAATGAAATGTCGGCATTCCTAAATAGAACTTGAGCAAAAAAAGCGTCAATTAACTTTTTTACAGTTAATTGTTGACTATCCTCGCTTTTTCGAGTATATTTTCACAGAACTATGGAACCAGACATTTAAATTCGAAATATGTATTTCCAATTTTGGGAATATATATTCCGTTTCGAATACAGAGACTATAAACAGGCCTTTTGCGTCATGCACGATGTGATTGCGGTAGCTTTGTGGATCTGCAAAACTTTCTAATGGTGAGTTCGACATAACTGTTGTATTGGGTTGAAGTTGCTGGGATCGAACGAGTTGGAATTCATTTGTTACGTTGGGGGCCGCGATGAATGAACATGAATACGGCATTTTTCGTTATCTGATAATCTTTGTCCCAAGCGTAACAAGTTTTCCGCTCTGTCAATCGCTGTTTTAAATACTTTAAAAAAAGTGTTCAACAAAATTGCAGCCACGGTCCGGTGCGGTCAAAAGGTCAGGTACGGAAATCGAACGGTTGTCAAGGCCGAAGCGACCACTAAAAGAGGAGATAGGTAATGCTGATTCAAAAATCACGATTGACGGTAGCTGCGGCGCTGATGTTCGGATTGTTTATTGGTGCAGCAAGTGTGGCCCAGGCGGCAGGCATTTCCGCTGCGCCTGCTCATTTGAACGGCGCTCTGGCCAACACGGTGACGAATCAGACCATTACCCTGTCGGGTGGGACAGGTATTTATCCGACGATGTCCGTAACCGGCTTCAACGGCAATGGCACCGGATTGACGAACGCGGCAGTGACCTTCAACACGGGTAACGGCACCTTCACCGTAAATGGGACTCCGACAGCAGCCGGCACGGCGACGTTTACCATTAATGTCACCGATTCAAGTGCCACCATGTTTTCAACAAACTACACGTTGTCCGTCTTTCAATTAGCGACGCCGACGTTTCCAAGCCCGGTCCAGGCCTTGAATCAGATCGATCCGACGGTATCCAAGCAAATTATCACGGGCGGTACCGGGCCCGTTTCGGTGCAGATCAATAACGTTACTGCAAATGGCACCGGATTGGGGGCTGGAAATTTCGGCACCAATACCGCCAACAACGCGGCAACCATTTCGATCAGTGCGCCAGCATTCGCGCTGCCCCTCGCGGCTCAACCGACGATCATCACGACACCCGGCACTCTGACCTTCGATATTGTTGTAACAGATTTCAATGGCAATTCGTTCAGCACGTCGAATTCGCTGGTCGTCACTCCTGCGCCTGTTCAGTTCTATGTCCCAACGAACATTCCGACGGGACAGACGCTTGCGGCTGGGACGGCGGGCGCGAATTTTTCGCAGACGATCACAGCGGTCGGCGGGACGGGCAACAAAACGTTGACGTACAGCGTCGGCGGAACGTTGCCGTCGGGTTTAACGATTACGCCTGCGTCCGGAACGGTCGGGGCGAATTCGATCACGATTTCCGGCGCGAATCCCACTGCCGGCACCGCGACGATCAACGTTACCGCGACCGACACCCTGAATGCTTCGGGCGTTTCCAATCCCGCTTTCGTGGTGACGATCAATCCCGCGCTGAATATTGCGCCGA
>JANXLS010000573.1 GCA_025355035.1 Planctomycetota bacterium
TTCGGTTCAATCTCGGACGGTGTGTATTTCGCTGAAGCCATGTCGCGCCTTCTCCGGTATAGCGGTGTTCGATGAAGGGAAAGATCATAGCCGGAATACGAAAATATTCACGCGGACTTTGCTTGCTAGGTTTGAATTGAGTGCGTAGTCCTATTGTTCATTTTAAGCGGCGACTTTTTCCCAAGCGGAGTCCCATCGTTCGTTGAGCGCAAGGCAGCGAAGGGCCAAGATATTTTCCGCTCCACTTTCGTCCCATCTCATGCCGGCTCGTTTGCACCGACTGGCCACGACATGTTTGCACGCGCTTTCCACCACCCCGCTGCCGATTGGCAACCCCTTCTTCCGATAGGTCGGATAATCGATGCGGTCTCGATTCTCTTCAAAATAGCCGACGTTGCGATGTGCGATCCAGCGCGGATCAAGCGCTCTGGCCTTCTCCGACAGCGTCTGATCCGGCACTCCCAGTTCTCTGGACACGCTTCGAATCGCGTCGATCACAGCCTGCACCTTTCCGTTGTACAGGTCCCTTTCCACTCGGGTGACCCACGCCCACAACTCCTTTTCTTTGTTCCCGAACTTCGCCCGGCCCACGGCCCAGATATGTTCCATGGCATGATACCAATCGAGTATCTGAATGGCCTTTGGAAACAACGTTTCGGCAGTCTTCCAAACCCATGGCGCACCGTCTCCAACGAAGATCAGAATGTTCGCAACCTGCGCACCACGTTTCTGCGCCTCCAGATTGACCATCTCGCGAAAATCCTCAATGCGGTCTTGCGTGGCGTGATACGTCTGGCGCAACGCTTCCCCGGCTTTGTCGAACTCGAACACGACCAAAGTTTTGACTTCATGAAAGAAGTGTTCGAGCGCTGTCTTACCGCGTACTTTTCCTTTCTTTTTGCCTTTGCGTTTGCGATGCTTTGGATCGATGCGCCCCAACATCACGCCGTCGATGGAAATGCCCAGGCGCTTGACCTTCTCCTCGGGTTTCACGGCGCTGCAATGCTGCTGTGCGGCTTGGTGTTCAATCCGCTCGCGCACCGCTTTTCCCAGCCGATTGCAAATGTCCCGCACCGTGCTGGCTGCCACCTCGAACAGCCCCAGATGCTTCAAGTTTTTCGCGGCCTGATCGAACGCGCCTTCCTTGCCCATCCAGGCAATCTGATCTTCGGCCAATGGCGAGAAATCCGTGCTGCCCCGCAACTCCTCGCCCCAATAACTTCCTGCTTTGCAATCGTCGCAGTGATAGTAATGACGTTCCTCCAAAGTCACCGGTCCCAGCGTCGAACGGATTTCGCGGGGGCGTTTCCCCTTGTGATGCTGGCGATGACCGCACGCGCAAGGCTGTGACATCGGCACGGCAAGACTTTGCCCACGCAACGCCAAACCGCGTTCCAGAATGACC
>JANXLS010000581.1 GCA_025355035.1 Planctomycetota bacterium
GCGGGCAAAATGGTGGAAGTCGTCGATGCCGATGTCGCGGCCTGTCAGCACGTCGACGATAGGGGTCGAATAGACGCGCCCGGCGGCATTCATGACGCAGTCCACCGACGTGTTCGTACCTTCCAAGAATTCGGCCGCGACCACGCCGACTTTTTTGTACTTCTGTCCGAGCTTGACGTAATGATCGGGGAGTTCGTGCAGCATCGTGCGGTAACTGGCGAGCAACATGTCCCAATTGCTATTGCATGTGGACCACATACTGGCGGAAACATTGGTCGGCTGAAGAAAAACCGGATAACCTAAACGCGTGGCCGCATCCAACAAATCGGTCTCCGTTTCAATGTGATGAAAGCGCGCTGAAACGCCCGGACCGACGCGCTCCTGAAAGCGCTGCCGCATCAGATTTTTGTCGAGGCACAGCCGCGCCGCTTCAGGCGAAATGTTTGCAAAGCCGAGCGCGGCGGCGACATCGGCGGTGGGCGCGACGTACAATTCATTCATGTTGTAGAGACACGAAATGGCCCAGCGCTTATGAATTCCGCTCACGACTTCAATCAGGTCTTCCACCGGCCGCGAAAAATCGAAGCGTTCGACCACCCCAAATTCGGAGACATCGACAAGCCGCTGCTCATTGTTTGTGTCCACGACAATGCCCAGCCGCAGACCGCGCTTTTGGAGGCTTTCGCACTCTCCGCGGCGAATCATGCCCAGACACAATACAATTCCCGATTGCAAGATCATCCTCCGTTTTAGACCAGGGAACGAACGAAACGATCAAGGCTTCCGAGGCCCGCAACAATTTCGGCGCTGGGTATCGCGTACGAGATTCGGATGTGGCTATCGGAACCGAACGCCGATCCCGGCACAACCGCGATATGCGCGTGTTCCAACAGCATTTCCGCAAGCCGGTCAACATTTTCCACGCGCTGACCTGCGTGCGATTTGTTCAGCAGACCGCTCACGTCGGGGAAGAGGTAAAACGCGCCCGTCGGGATCACGCAGGAAAGCAAGGGTATCTGCTTCAGCAGTTCCAGTGCCGTTGCGCGTTGCGACTGCAACTGTCCGCGCACACTATTCACGAACGCGTCGTTGCGCGAATCGAACGCGGCCAGCGCCGCATATTGAACGAGATTGCACGGGTTCGACGCGATGTGACTTTGCAGATTGGACATGGCCTTGACGACGGGCAGCGGCGCGGCGAAGTACCCCGCTCGCCAGCCGGCCATGCAATAGGTCTTCGACAGCGAGCCGACAAGAATTGTTTGCGCTTTCATTTCGGGCACGAGCTTGACGATGTTGGAGTGAGTTGCCGGCGCATAAACCAGTTCGTCGTAGCATTCATCGAAGATGCACGTCAGCTTGTGTTGCAATGCCAGCGCCGCTAATTTCTCAAGCACGCTGGCCGCGTAAACGACGCCGGTTGGATTGTGCGGGGTGTTGAGGATCAGCCCGCGCGTGCGGGGCGTGATCAAGCGTACGAATTCGTCAATATCAATCTGAAAATCGCGGTGTGCTGTCGGCAGGAAAACCGGTGTCGCTCCGGCCAGCCGCAC
>JANXLS010000595.1 GCA_025355035.1 Planctomycetota bacterium
ATGGCGGTTCGGTGCAGGGCGGATTCGTTGTTTGGCCGACATTCACTCTCGCGTCTCAGGCGAACACGATTCGACAGTTCATGCTGCAATTGGCAAGTCCGTTGCCGACTCCGCCTCCCACGAGTGTAGCGGTAACCGCGACGATCTCCGGGACGGGCACCAACGGCAATGCGGACATCAATCTTGCGAACAACAGCGCTACGGATACCGACAGCGTCACGCCTCCGGGGACGACGGTTGATCTTTCGATTGCTCAGAGCAACGGCGTGACCGCTTGCGTTCCGGGTGGACAGACATTGACGTACACCCTGACGATTTGCAACATTTGCACGACACTGGCGACTGGCGTGATCATCTATGACGTGATTCCGAATGGGACGGATTATGTATCATCAAGCGACGGCGGAGTGTACAATCCCTCTACGCGTACGATCACGTGGCCTGCGATCACGTTGAATTCCGGGACCAGCGTCACGCGCAGTTTCACGGTTAAGGTTCAGAATCCGCCGCCAGCGGGGCAGACGGACATCACGAATTCCACCGGCGTCAAAGACGACGGCACGCACGGTTCCGACTCCAATTTAAGCAACAATACGAGTTCGCTGACGAACACTCTTTGTCCGCTTGCGCCGGATTTGGCGATGGAAATTAACACGGCTCAGACGTGTCTTAATCAGTACGTGACGTTCACCTATACGTTGAAAGTATCAAACGCCAATGGCGGAGCCAGCACAGGCGTCGTGGTCACGGACACGATTCCGACGAACGCGACGTTTGTTTCGGCGAGCGATGGCGGGACGATTGCGAACGGCGTGGTGACGTTCCCGGCGTTCAATCTTCCGGCGCAGTCGGTCGCGCTACGGACGGTTGTGGTCAGCGTTCAGCTACCGCTGGTTGCGCCAACGGTTCCGATTTCGCTTCAAAATATGGCGAGCGTTCATGACGACGGTGTGAACGGTGCGGATGCGAACGGGTCGAACAACACGGCAGTTGTCAGCAATCAGGTCAGCAATTTGCACTTCGTATCGGACCCGACCGCGAATCCGAATCCGGCGGTGATTGGAGTGCCGGAAACATTCGTGGCGGTGGCTCAGGACGACGCGAATCCGAACGCGCCGATCACATATACTTGGGACTTCGGTGACGGCACGACGGGGACGGGTTCGCCCTTGACGCACACGTACTCGGTTGCCGGGCCGTTCACGATCAAGCTGACGGTTTCGAATGGCATCGGGTGTCCGCTGGGTTTCACATTTGATCGTGCTACGGCTGGAACCCACAACCCCGCGGTTACGTGCAAGTTGTTGAGGGCTCCGTTTGATTTGACGAAGGCTAACAACGATAGTCTGACGCTGGTCGCGCAGATTGTGTTGCCGAGCGGCTTCAAACCAGCTGGACACAAGTTGTCGATCAACATTGCGAATTATTCGATCAACGCGGTGTTGGACGCGAATGGTAAAGCGATTGGATTGCCGAAGAATCAAAGCATGCAATTGCGCGTGAACGGCGCCTTGAGCCTTGTGACGCTGAAGGTGACGAAGAGCAATCTTCGAACGCAATTGGCTCCGGGAGTTCCGGTCAGCACCAAAGCGGCGACGATTCCGAACCAAATTTTCGTGATTGCTTTTGATATTGATAAATCCAACGCGGATACGTTTGGCGGTGCGCTGACGACGACGTATGTCTCGAATGGGAAAAAAGGCTCGATTGGGTTTAGCGGGTTTTAAGGGCCTGTAAAATAATAAACTGAAGAATTGCTTGCGTCTTTCGGCCAGGCTCTTCGTTGAACGCTCAGTCAGAGATACACTCGTATATCTTACTTCGGGTCCGCCTCGGCCCAGGCCGAAATACGCGGCGGACTTCTTCAGTTTATTATTTTACAGGCCCTAATTTGGAGTTTTGA
>JANXLS010000636.1 GCA_025355035.1 Planctomycetota bacterium
CGTTGGACGAATTGAAGCCCGCCGCTTGTCCGACGAAATTGTTGTTGCTGCCGGAATCGTTGAACGCACCGGAGCCCTGTCCGATGAAAACATTCAGTTGGCCGCTCGTGTTCGACGAACCGGCGTTCAAGCCGTAGAAGCAATTGGATGAGCCGCCGATGTTGGCCTTGCCGCAATTGTGTCCCACGAACGTGTTACCCAATCCGGTCGTGTTTGCCGCGCCCGCGTTTATGCCAATAAAATTATTTAATCCGCCCGTGCTGTTCGGACGGGCTTCCACTGTGAAACAGGTGGACACGTTGAATATCCCCGAAAATGTCTTGTTGCCCGCTGCCGTTTGATTCGTCGTCAGATCGACAAAATTCTGCGTCGCCGAACCCGTGCCGCCATTTGCGACTGCCACGATTCCCGTTACGTTCGCAGCGGTCCCGGAGACGTTGCCAGTCACGTTTCCGGTCAAATTGCCAGTCACGTTTCCAGCCACGTTGCCGATGATGTCGGAGGCGATGACGCCGCCGGATCCCAGTGAACTCCACGTCGCTTTTCCGCTACCATCAGCGGTCAGAACCATATTGGCTGAGGCGGCTTCGCTGTTGATTTTCGCTGCGGTGACACTTTTATCAAAAAGCTTGCGGCCGTCGATCGACTGCTTGATCGGCTTGGGTGGTTTGGCCGCGCTCCCGCGAATATCGAATTCAAGATTCTCTTGGGCAAACGCCCCACACATGGCGATGGCAAAACTAAACGCGCAAACTCTGGCGTTGCTGTTCATGACTAAATCCTTTCAAAGTGAATGGAGAGGGCATCGTTCCGAGTTTTAATAAACTCGCGACCGAGCTTCAGCATGATAAGAATGAAGTGCAGGAAGCTTTCAGAAATTCATGAAAAAAGAAAAATCTTCAACACACCGAGACGGCTTTTTATTGAATCGCGCACAGCTAAAGTCTCACGCTTTCCCCTCACCCTGCGCATGAGTAAATGGGTCGGCCCTCGCCCAACAGGAGAGGTAAAGGGGGTGGTCAACAGTCGTTTTTTAAACTTACTTGTGTTCTGTTTCGGCGTAATGGCGCTTCAAAATATCTTCGCCAAAGTCATTTTTTAAATCGCGCCAAACCGAATGGATGTGATTTCCGTCGTTCTGGAAATTGTCGTATTCGATCATGAACGTGTCGCTTTGAATCCGGTAGTAATGCGTCTTGCCGACTTCAGTGGGACCCGCCCAGGCAAAACTGATCGCAGCCAGACCTTCTTTTTCGATGCGCGCCAGATCCACCGCTGCAACTTCCGGGCGTTCGCGTGCGGCGTATTCTTTGATCAGCGCGACAAGCAGCGCGGCTTGATCCTTGTCGAGTTCGGACGCTGGGATGCCTTCCTTCTTCGTTTCGACATGGCGCTTGGTCATCGATAAAATATCCTTCGGCGTTTCGGCTTGGATGATTGCTTTTTTCTTCTGCTCGTCTTTCAACGAATCGAGGAACTTGCGGCCCGCGGTTTCGACTTCAGCCAGTGTGCGATAGCCTTTGCGCGGACCGTCTTTGACAACTTCCGGATTGCAGCCCATGAACAGGGGCGCGGCGATGATGGTTTTGCCCATCACGCATGTAAAGCTCGCGGAGAAATGGTGGCCTTCAAAGCGCCAGCCCCAGATCTGATCGTTGCCGGGCTTGCCGAAGATTTCGACGAAATAGTTTTCGGGATCGCGGACGGGCGTCCCCTTCTTGCCTTTCTCCTGTTCGAACAGGACTTGTTCGAGCGACATGATCGAGAGCGCGTTGGCGAAACCGTGCTGGCTGAGTCCCGTGTTCAACAATCCAAACGCGAGCGGCCGGACGAAGGGGGACATCTCTTTGATCGTCAGTCCTTTGCGGGTCAAATTCGGCACGAAGATAAACTTTTCGCGTTCAGCGTTGTCTTTGAATTCGAACGAAATCTTGGCCTTCTGAGCGTCGTCGAGCGACGCCAGAAGGGCGTTCGCGGCATCCGACATTTCACTGGCCGCGCGCGCCATGTCCGCCGCACCTTGGACCTCGCCGGCGGGCGATTCATGGGCCTTCAAGCCCGCGCACGCGAGCGCGGCAAACAGAACGACCGAAACAACGTTGCGAAGCATGGACATGCGAACTCCGTTGATGTGAGACAAAGGTGCGGACAGGACAGAAAGTACATAAACCGAGGCACTTCAAATTGGAGAAGAATCTGAAAGTGGAAGTCTTACGTTTTGGGCCACGGAGCGGGTTCGCCATAGGTACGCTGATAGATCATGCGATTCCGTTCGTCATCGTTCAAATCCTGCGGTAATTGAGAAACTATAAGCGACCGTGCAAACGCGAACATCTCCATGCCCATCGTCAGTCGCTCGCTGTTTGATCGTGACATCAGCAATTCGCGATACATTTTTTGCATATCAGGCGACGTATCATTCATGGCGTTGCGCCCTCTCAAAAATAGCATCCAGACTCAGTGTCTTCACCCACGTTTTCACGTAATCGGCATCGTATCCGGTCGCCATCAAATCTCGAACATCACGGAGCTGTAATTCCGAGAACGAATCCTTTGCCCAGTGCATCTTCGCGACGATTAAATCTGCTTTCGAAATGATCGACAGCGGCACACCATTGTAATCGACTCGTTCGCGTCGAATGAACTCGGAGTGATGAAAAACGTTTTTCTTGTGCAAAATGAAATCCACCTTGAACGCCATTTTCATATGCAGAGCGTTGAACATGGTTTTATTTTTGATTGCGCTGCGAACAGCCTCTTCACGGATGTAGTAATCAGGATCAAAAAGTCGGACGAACGGTCGTTCTTCTCCGACTTCCAAATCCACAACAATGTCAATATCACGAGTGAAACGCGGCTCGGCGAAGTAACATAGAGCCAACGAACCCGTCACCATATACTGAACGCCTGCACGATCCAATCGCGCGCAGGCGTCGCGCAAAACTATATACTGCGGATTTGAATCCATATTAATGGCCATGATTCGCTCTCGCATTACTTCAACACTGATTCAACACCATTACTTTAACACCACTTACTTCAACACCTCAGCAAAAAATTCCTTCATGGCGGTCCACGACGCTTTGTCTGCGGCTTCGTTGTACGCAGCGCCCTTGGAATTGTCCGAACCCGCTGCCGGATTTGTGAAGCCGTGCACTGCCCCCGGATAGCCGACAAATTGGTACGGAACCTTCGCGTCCTCCATTTCTTTCTTGAACGCAGCAACTTCCTCCGGCTTCACAAACGGATCGTCGGAACCGTGCAGAATCAGCGTTTTGCAGACGATGTTCTTCGCGTCGGCCGGGGTCGGATTCGTCAGACCTCCGTGGAATGAAACGATGCCCTTGATGGCCGCACCGCTGCGCCCGAGTTCCAGCGCTGTCGTCCCGCCGAAGCAGAAACCCATCACGGCGATGTGGTCAGCATTGACTTTGTTCGTGGCTTTGAACGCATCCAACGCGGCGTTGACGCGCGCCCGAAGCAGCGCTCGGTCGCCCTTGAATTTTCCGGCCTGCTTCGACGCTTCGCCAGCATCCTTGGGGCGAACGCCTTTTCCATAAATGTCGCCCGCGAACGCGACGTATCCCAGCGCCGCGAGGTCTTCAGCCTTCTTTTTCGAGAACGGCCCGTTGCCCATCCAGTCGTGAATGATCAACACGCCAGGCTTTGTTCCCGCTTGAGCCGGGTCGTAAGCGAGGTAGCCTTCACAGACCGCATCGCCGGATTTGTATTCGATTGTCTCGACTTTGACTTCGGCAAAAACGGCGGTCGTGCAGACGAGCAGTGCAACAGCAAATAAGTGCTTCATGGCGATGAGTCTCCTAAGAACCTATCCCAAAACTCGGCGCGTCCAGATGCGC
>JANXLS010000675.1 GCA_025355035.1 Planctomycetota bacterium
CGTTGGACAGGCCAATCGCCAGGCTGTTGACCCGTTGACGCGAACGATTGTTCCGTCGCTGGATATTTTCAATCTCGGCAACGCTGTGAATCGGGGCGGCGGCTTCTCGGGATTGTCTACGGGCACCACAACGTCGATCGCAAATCCGAATATTGCGCTGGGCAGCATGGGCTTCCGCGCAACGAATGCGCTTTTTGAATTGTTCAAAACGAAGACGAGCGGACGCGTGATCCAAGCGCCGCAGTTGATTACGCTGGACAATGAAGAAGCGACGATTCAGGTCGGTGAATTGGTGCGCTATGCGGAATCGTTCATTGCCAACACAGCGGGTGGCGGAAACGTTTCGGGCTTCCGCGAAGCGTCGGGGTCGCCGATCAAGCTCGGTTTCCAATTGCTGATCATTCCGCACGTGACTGGCCCGGAAAATAACGTCTTGATGACGGTGATTCCGAAAACCGAAAATTTCAGTCTGGACCGAAGCGGAACGGGCGGCGCGCCGGCCGGTTTCCAGCGATTCATTGGACCGGATGGAATCCAGCTGGACTTGCCGCAGACGAATCAGCGCATTGTTGTGACGAAGATGATGCTGCGCAATGGTGAGACGGGTGTGATCGGCGGATTGCGCCAGGAACGCGAAGATTTGTCCGAAGTGAAAGTGCCGGTCTTCGGCGAACTGCCGGTGATCGGTCGACTTTTCAAGCATCGCAGCCGCAGCGGAAACGGAAGCAATCTGATGGTTTTTGTGACGCCCACGATCATCGATTTGCATGCCTCGGATGAATTCAAAAAAGATCTTGAGAAGATCAAACAGGATTACGCTCGGCCGTTCAATCAGTTGGGTGGCGATGACGATCCGACTGCTGAAGCGAAGCAGTAGACGGGTGACGCCGACAGCATGTGAAGTAAAAAAGAATGCGATGGCATTGGATAATCGTCCTAGCACAGCTGAAGTCTCACCCTCTCCCCTCACCTCACGCAGGAGTACATGCGTCGCCCCTCTCCCCAACAGCAGAGGGCAAAGGGCGAATCGGATCGCTTCGCTCGCTGTCTCTTTTTGCAATGCACAGGTCAATATTAATCTCAGCACAGCGCTAAAAGGCTAGAATCGATCCACAAAAAGCAGGGCCAAGTTTGCACTTGGCCCTGTTGGAATAACAGCTTTCGTTTAG
>JANXLS010000744.1 GCA_025355035.1 Planctomycetota bacterium
GGGAGGTAAACAATGGCTCGTTCGCGTCTTGTAATCGCGGCAGTCGTTTGCGTGACAACCTTTTGTTCAGCCCTGTTGCATCGCACTGTCCTGTGTGGTGAGAGCGATACTGTGCTCAAAAATGATGCCGCGCTGAAAACGGAGGCGGAAGCTCTCGAAAACGAAATTGAGCTACTCAAAAAGGACCTCGAGAAAAGCAAGGACGCCAAGTCGACTTCGAGCAAAGTTGACAAGGACTTACTGAAGAAAAAAAATGACACAACCGTTCGCACCGCAGACGGAAAATTGAAGATCGGTGGACTGCTTCAAACATGGTACGTACAGTACCAACGCGATAGCCGCGGTCTGTTCGACATGCCGTCGCGAGGTGTTGTTGATACCAACAACGCCACTGACAATTCAACGTTTCAGGTGCGTCGCGCTCAATTGAATTTTACATTGAAAGCGAACGCTTATACCACGGCCTACGTCATGATCGATCCGGCGGCGGAAGCGAATACTTTTCCGCTTTCAACTTACAATCAGGCTGTTGGGAATTCGATTTTTAAGAGCACAAATAATCTGGCGCCTGAAGTCGCTGGAAACTCCAATGGCGTTTTGCTCGGAAACTTTCTGACCGTCAAACAACTTCAATTCGGCAGCGGGGTTCCAAACCGAATGCTTCAGGACGCCTACATCAATTTTCACAACGATGTGACGTGCCCGGGCGATTTCGACTGGCATCACGATTTTCAAGTCGGTCAGTTTATCCCCGCGTTCGGCGAAGAAGGCATGCGCAACAGCGCCCAACTTGATTTCACGGAACGCTCATTTGTGGGATTGCTCGGGCATGACCGCGACCTCGGAGCGCAACTTCATGGAACGTGGATCAACGATCGGTTTCAATATTGGGTGGGCGTTTTCAATGGCGGATCAGATTACCACCAATCCAACGGCCAGGGAAACAGCCGCAGCGGAGCCAATCGATCCGATAACAACGATTCAAAGGATCTCGCGGTTCGCATGCTGGTCCGACCCATCAGCAATAAGTGTTACGGCGACTTGGAACTCGGATATTCGAACGAATTCGGCTATCACGGCGAGGGTGGCGGACAGGATCCGGTCAATTCACTTTCCAATTCATTGAATCGCCAGCGATCGTGGGCGATGCGTCAAGACGCTTGGGCGTACTATGCGCCCGGCGGTTATTTCACCGGATTGTGGGCGCGTGGCGAATGGGGTTGGTACAAGGATCGCAATGCGCCGGGAACGGTAGTAGACGTGTTAGGGCAAGGCGGGACATCCTATTTAGGCATCGGTGGACCCACTGCGGCGGCGTTGGCTCAAAGCAACGGTCGGGCGTTCTCCGTGCAAGGCTGGTACGCGGCGGGCGGTTACCGTTTTGATCGGACCTGTTTGTTCGACAAAGGCGGCGAATTGGAGAAATGTAAGAGGCTGAGCAAGCTGCTGAAGCCCATGGAATTGGCGTTCCGTTACCAAAGCTTCCAAAACGTGCTTACGGCTGACCTCGTCGAAACGTCCAAAACCGACGTCTTTAGCACGCGCGTTTATACGGGGGGAATCAACTATTACGTATCCGGGGACAATGCTAAAATACAGCTGAACTACAATGCCATCATCAATCCGGATTCAAACAATCCCGTGCGCACGTTCCATAACGTTCGGAACAACAGCTTTGTGTTCAACTTTCAGGTTGCTTTCTAAAAAAACGTCACACCTACCGATTCCAGCGAATTCAAAATGGAGTCGAATTCTATTCGACTCCAGTCGTCTCCGAGGGTGTAGAGTCGATCAGACTTAGACTCTACTTTTAACCCCTGGGAATCACTATTTCCCCACGAACCACGTTTTGGCCGTCGCATCGGTTTTCATAAATTTCAACAACTGATCCGCGACTTTCTGCCGACCGGTATCGCTGGGATGAGTCCCGTCGCCTCCGAAGTCGGTCTTCTCGTAAATCAGGCCATCACTCTTACGTGCCGTCGTACCATCCGCCCAAAGATACGGACCCCACAACAGCAGCGGAGCGACAACCGGCCCGCGCGATTCATCGTAGTTGAGCTGCGCGTCTTTCTTGATTTGATCCTGTATGAGCCAACGCATCGAAAACGCGCCTTCGTAAGCATAAGGTTCGGGGTTCAAGCGCGTGGTCGCATAGCCTCCGTAAATACGACTGGAGAGATACGCAACACGCAGGCTCGGATAGTGCTTCTTCAACAGCCGCACGAGTACGCCCAAGTCGTTCTTCAACTGAACGCCGTGATCCTTCAAATCACCGGTCGGGCCCATGTTCGCTTGTTTAATCCAAGCGACTTGAATTTGCTCCGGAGTGACGCCTTGTGTTTTGAGCCGTAGCCCGACGGTCGTATAAACATCTTCAACGGACCACTGTTTAGCAGCTTTGCCGCCTTGGGCTCCGTCAACAATAACGAGATTCTTCGCCTTCTGCGGATCTGCGTCAGCAAGGCTCTTGAAGCGCGAAAACTCCATCGTTGTGTTGGACATGCCGACGCCGAGTAGCACGATTTTTCCATCGGGCGAGGGCTTTCCGCTGGCGTCAAGCGGTTGGAATTTTGCAAGTTCCTTCATTGCTGCAGCCAGATGCTCGGGCGGGGGGGCGTTGCTTCCTCCGCCGTACAGACCGCCGTCTTCCTCTTTGTATTGATTGGCACCCAATTCCGTAAGCGGGATCAAGCCGGTCGGCGATTTTCCGATCGACTGCCCAGCACCGCCTTGAGGCCGTTGGCCACCGGGTTGTGGACCTCCGGCCGGCGGCTGGCCATCTTTCTTTTGCCACGGTGCCTTGCCGTCGTTGACAGCTTTGCGCGCGCGGTCGTAATAGGCCTGCTCGTCGGCTGAGAGTGCCTCTTTATTACTGGATTTTTCGTGCAACGCTTTCGCTTTGTCCCAATCGATTTCGTCTTCAGCGGCGGACGATAGATGTGAAACAAAATTGGTTGCGATAACGATAAGCAGGAGTGATCCTAAATAAGGTGTTCGAGATCGTGTGCGCATGGCCGTGGCTCCCTAAATAATGAGAATAGTTCCGCTAATAGTGTGTATGACGCGGGCCTTGATTTGTGACAGAAAAGTTTATTTTTTGCGCGTCAAGCACTCCGATTCAGCACGAGCACTTTATACATTTTGGAATTTCCGTTGCATCTGCGGCTCACCACGTTACACTTCTTCCTCCAAATTTCGGGCGCGTACACAGCGGTTGTTTTGCCGCTTAAGAGACCTCCGCCCAAAGCTCGGACCGCCGTTCCAATTGAAGGGCTGCGGACCTCAACCACGGGAGACGTACAATGTCGTCAGCAACAACCATATTGGGCCGAAAGATCGGCATGACTCAGATTTTCACCGAAAAAGGCGAACGCATTCCGGTCACCGTGATTGAAGCGGGTCCATGCAAAGTGCTTCAAGTCAAGAATGTAAAAAGCGACGGCTACAACTCCATTCAGCTTGGCTTCTCTGATGCTAAGGAAAAGAATACTTCAAAGCCGGTCGTCGGTCACTGTGAAAAAGCAGGCTCCGGCCCCAAGCGCTTCATTCGCGAAGTTCGCTTGAATGCCGAAGCCACCGACAAGCTGGGCGACGAAGTCAAGGTCGACATCTTCAACACGATCAAGTTCGTCGATGTGACCGGTATCAGCAAAGGTAAAGGTTTCCAGGGCGTCATGAAACGGCATAACTTCCACGGTATGCCTGCGTCGCACGGTTGTTCGAAGCGCCATCGCGCACCGGGTGGATTGGGCCGTCAGAACTCCATTAACAAGGGCGTTCCGAAGGGCAAGAAGATGGCTGGTCACATGGGTTCCGAACGCGTCACGGTTCAGGGCCTGTCGGTTGTCCGCGTCGATCTCGAAAACAACATTCTTCTCGTCAAGGGCGCGATCCCAGGCGCGAACGGCGGCTACGTCTTGGTTCACAAGGCCATCGTCGAAAAGAAGATTGCCGACGCGATCGCCAAGGCCAAGGCGTCGAAGTAAACTCGATACGAAGGATTGAAAGGGGAGGCATCTGATGGAGTGCGAAACACACTCGAATTGGGTGCCACCCGACAACCCCGATCTGCAAACGATCTTGAACGAAGCTCAGCGCGATGCCAGCGCTGGGCACTTCCCCGATGCTCTCGCCAAACATGTTTGGTTTCATCAAAACGCGCTGCGACTCCAACCTTCACTGTACGGCGTTCGACTTTCCTTCGCTCTCGCGTATTGGAAATCGCTTGCTGATGTCTATCCGCTAGCATTAGTAAAGCTTCGCGAAGTTCGCGATACTGCCGAACAATCGATTC